>JAQUMZ010000317.1 GCA_028717865.1 Elusimicrobiota bacterium
TCGCTTCCGACTGCGCGGTCTACGACCTTTCCAACGCCTGCCTGGGGGCGCTTAACGGCGTGCTGGAGGTGGCCAACGCCATCGAGCTGGGCGCCATCCGGGCCGGCTTGGTGGTCAGCTGCGAATCGGCCCGCGAGATCAACGACAGCATGATCGCGGCCATGCTGGCCGATCCCAGCCTGGATAATTTCAAGCTCTCCGTGGCCACCTTGACGGGCGGCTCGGGCGCGGCCGCCTTGCTGCTCACCGACGGCTCCTTCGGCGGCGGCCGCAGGCTCGTGGGCGGAGTCCTGCGCACGGCGCCGGAGCACCACGACCTCTGCCTGTGGCGGCGCGACCATATGCGCACCGACGCGGCCGCGGTGCTCAAGCACGGCGTGGCCCTGGGCCGCCGGACCTGGGAGGCGTTCTTGAAGGAAATGGGCTGGAGCGCGAAAACGGTCGACAAGACCGTCTGCCACCAGGTCGGCGCCGCGCACCGCGGGCAGGTCCTGGCCGAACTCGGCATGCCGCTGGAGAAGGATTTCCAAACCTACGAGTTCCTGGGCAACATGGGCACCGTCTCGCTGCCCATCACGGCCGCGCTGGCCGAGGAGCGCGACTTCCTGCGCCCGGGCGACCGGGTCGCCTTCCTGGGCATCGGGAGCGGCCTCAATTGCTTGATGCTGGGATGTGAATGGTAATGTCGTTGCCGTTAAACCCCCTCGGCGCCCGTATGGCGCCGAGGCTGGCGCGCCCCCATATGGGGGGGGCGCGACATTCCGTTGGGGGTGGTTTTTTTTGTTGGGGGTGGTCATGAAACACCCCGCCCTCCCCTTCGAAAGCCGTTTTTTCGTTCGCAACGGCCTGCGCCAGCACTATCTGGACGCGGGTTCCGGCGACCCGGTGGTCATGCTCCACGGCAACCCCACCTGGTGCCTTTACTACCGCGACTTGGCCGCGGCCCTGGGCGGTTCCCATCGGGTGATCGTTCCGGACCACATCGGCTGCGGGCTCTCCGACAAGCCCGGTGACGAATGGTACCGGTATACCCTGGCCAGCCGGGTGGACGACCTGGAGGCCCTGCTGGACTCGTTGGGCGCGCGCGAGCGCGTCACCTTGGTCCTGCACGATTGGGGCGGCATGATCGGGATGGCCTGGGCCTGCCGCCGGCCCGAGGCCGTGCGCCGGCTCGTGATCCTCAACACCGCCGCTTTCGGCCTGCCGGCGGGCCGGAGGCTGCCGTGGTCGCTGCGGCTTTGCCGGACGCCCTTGGGCGCCGTCCTGGTGCGGGGCTGCAACGCCTTCGCCTGGGCGGCCGGCCGCTTCTGCTGCACCCGGCGGCCGATGGACCGCGCCTTGCGGCGGCTTTACCGCGAGCCTTACGGCTCGTGGGCCGAGCGCGTCGCGGTTCAGCGCTTCGTGGAGGACATACCGCTGGGCCCCGGCGACGAGGCCTACGCGCTGGTCCGCTCGGTGGAGGACTCTCTCGGGCGCTTCGCCGAGGTCCCGGCCCTGATCTGCTGGGGCTTGCGGGATTTCGTCTTCGACCGGCACTTCCTGGCCGAGTGGCGCCGGCGCCTGCCGCGCGCCGAGGCGCGCGAGTTCCCCGACGCCGGACACTACGTGCTCGAGGACGCCGGCGACGAGATCATCCCCTTGGTCTCGGATTTCCTGCGCCGCAATCCCATCGGACGATGACGACCGTTTGCGCTATCCTCGCGGAGGCGGCGCGGCGCGCGCCCGCTCAGGCGGCCGTCATCTGCGGGGGGCGCCGGTTGTCCTTCGGCGAGCTGGACGCCGACGTCCCGCGCCTGGCCGCGGGCCTGGCGCGCGCGGGCATAGGCCGGGGCGTGCGGGCGGCCTTGCTGGTGCCCCCGGGCATCGAGTTCACGCTGCTGACTTTCGCCCTTCTGCGCGCGGGCGCCGTGCCGGTCCTCATCGATCCGGGCATCGGCTGGCGCAACATGGGCCGGTGCCTGGAGGAGGCGGAGCCGGAGGCCTTCATCGGAAGCCCCAAGGCCCATCTGGCCCGCATGGCCGGCGGCTGGTGCCGCTCGGCCCGGCTGCTGGTCACGGCGGGTTCGGGGCTGTGGGGCTTCGGGATCGAGAACCTGCGCCGGTTGGGCGCGGGCGCCGCGGCTGGGCCCGCGCCGGGGCCGAACGACGCCGCGGCCGTGCTTTTCACCTCGGGCAGCACGGGCGCGCCCAAGGGCGCGGTTTATACCCACGGGATATTCGCGCACCAGGTCCGGTTGCTGCGCGAGCGCTTCCAGATCCGTCCCGGGGGGCATTCCGTGCCCACCTTCCCGCTGTTCGGCCTCTTCGACGTCGCCCTGGGGCTCGCCGCGGTCATCCCGGACATGGACCCGACCCGTCCGGCCCGGGCCGATCCCCGCGAGATAATCGGCCTGGTCCGGAAATACGACGCGGTCCAGCTCTTCGGCTCGCCGGCCCTCCTGGATACGCTGGGCCGCTACGGCGAGGCGCGCGGGGTGGTCCTGCCCAGTCTGGAGCGGGTGATCTGCGCCGGGGCTCCCGTGTCCGGCAAAATCCTCGGGCGCGTGGCGCGCATGCTGCGGCCCGGCGTCGAGGCGCACACGCCCTACGGAGCCACCGAGGCCCTGCCCGTGGCCTGCGCGGGCAGCGCCGAGCTGTTGGGCGAGGCCGCGGCCAAAACCGCGGCCGGCTTCGGAGTCTGCGTGGGCCGGCCCCTGCCCGGGGTGGAGGTCCGCGTGATCCGGATCGAGGACGGACCCCTGCCGGTTTGGAGCCCCGAGCTGGCCTTGCCGGCCGGTGAGGTGGGGGAGATCGCGGTCAAGGGCCCCATCGTGACCCGAAGCTACTTCCGCCGGCCCGAGGCCGACGCCCTGGCCAAGATACCGGACTCGGACGGAACGCTCTGGCATCGCATGGGAGATCTCGGCCGCTGGGACGAATCCGGCCGCCTGTGGTTCTGCGGCCGCAAGAGCCAAAGGGTCAGGGCCGCGGGGGGGGCCATGTTCACCATTCCCTGCGAGGCGGTGTTCAACCAGCATCCCGGGGTGCGCCGGACGGCCCTGGTCGGGGTGCCGGGACCCGGCGGCCAAACGCCGGTGCTTTGCGTGGAACTGGAAGCGGGAGCCGATCCCGCGCTCGTGCATCTGGAGCTCCGGGAAATGGGGCGCGCCCATGCGCACACGAGGCCGATCGAAACCATGCTTTTTCATCCGCGCTTTCCCGTCGACATACGCCACAACGCCAAGATATTCCGCGAAAAGCTGGCGGGCTGGGCGAGATCCAAAATAGCATGAAGGTCGCGGTGACCGGAGCCGGGGGCTTCCTGGGCTCGGCCGTGGCCAGGCTGCTGCTGCGGCGCGGCCACCAGGTCCGGGCTTTTTGCCGCGGGCCTCGGCCCGATTTGGAGGCCGAAGGCATGGCGGTCGTGCTCGGGGACCTCGCCGAGCCCGCCGCGCTCGGCCGGGCCTGCCGGGGCGCCGAGGGCGTGGTGCATTGCGCGGCCAAGGTCGGGCTCTGGGGGCCTTACGAGGAATTCCACCGGACCAACGTGCTGGGCACGGCCGCGGTCATCGCCGCCTGCCGGGAGCTGTCCATACCGCGCCTGGTCTTCACCAGCTCTCCCAGCGCGGCCTGCGGCCCGGGCGACGTCGAGGGCGCGGACGAATCGATCCCTTGTCCCGCGCGGTTCGATTCCCCCTACGCCCGCAGCAAGGCCGCGGCCGAGGCGATGGTCCTGCGCGCCGCTACGGGCACGCTCGCGACCGCGGCCCTGCGGCCGCACTTGGTCTGGGGTCCGGGCGAGGACAAGCTGGTCCGGCGCCTCATCGAAAAGGCCCGGGCCGGGGAACTGCGGCGCATCGGCTCGGCCGACAAGCTGGTGGATGCGACGTACATCGACGACGCGGCCGAGGCG
>JAQUMZ010000318.1 GCA_028717865.1 Elusimicrobiota bacterium
GGCCTGGATGAGCAACAGGTTGCCCGCCTCCCTCTTGAGATCGGTCTCGTTGAGGACTCCGACCAGGCGCTGCCGGCTGCGGCGCATGTCGTCGACCAGGCGGGCGGCGTCCGCGGCGGCCAAGCGGCTGAATCTTTCGAGCTCGCCGGCGAAAGCGGCGTCGCGGTCCGGGTCGGCCGACCAGCCGGTGCGGGTGCGCTCCGCGGTCCAGGAGCCATAGGCCCGCCCGAAGGCCTGGAAGGAGCGCTCGTCCGGCGCGCGCAGGCTCCGGCGCAGGGCGGCCAACAAGTCCTGCTCGCGTATGATCCAGGTCAGGAATTCCTGCGGCCGGACCAGGGTTTTGAACCCGACGTGGGCCAGGGGCGGGAAATCGGTGCGGATGAGCTTGGCGAAGACGGGCAGCTCGTCGCCGAAAAGCCGCCGGCACCAGGGGCCCAGCCAATGCGGCCGCCGGGCCAGGGCTTGCGCCAGGGTGCCTCGGCCGCCGGCGATTTTCGCGGGGAACTCCGGGCGGGTGGAGTTGAGCCAAAGCTCCTCGCCCCAGGCCTTCGGCGCCCGGCGCGGCACCAGCCGGATGGGCAGGGCGTTCGAGGCCTCGGCTTCCGGCATGCCTGAACTATACAATATTGTTATAATCCAAGCCTATTATGAGAGGAAGAATCGCGCTCGTCGTGGTTTCTTGCGCGCTCAGCCTGGCCGCCGGCTGGGTCCTGAGCCGCGGCCCGGGGCAGTCCTCGGGCCCGGGCCGCAAGCCGCTGATCGGTTTTTCCCTGGATACCCTGCAGGAGGAGCGCTGGCAGAAGGACCGCGACTTCCTGGTGGCGCGGGCCAAGGAACTGGGGGCCGAGGTCCTGGTCCAATCCGCCAACTCCGACGACACGCGCCAGATCGCCGACATCCAGGGGCTGATCTCCAACAACGTGGACGTGCTCATCATCGCGCCGCACAACGGCGCGGCCATGGCCAAGGCCGTGGACATGGCGCACGAGGCGGGCATCCCGGTCATCTCCTACGATCGGCTCATCACCGGCGGCGAGCCCGACCTCTACATCTCCTTCGACGCGGTCAAGGTGGGCGCCGAGCAGGCGCGCTTCCTGGTCGCCAGGCTCAAGCCCGGCCGCCCCTTGCGGATCGTGCGGGTCTTCGGGGCCAAGACCGACAACAACGCGCACCTCTTCAAGCGCGGCCAGGACGAGACTCTCAAGCCCTATATCGAGAAGGGCGCCGTCAAGATTCTGCACGAGGACTGGGCCGAGAACTGGAAGCCCGAGAAGGCCAAGAAGATCGTCAACGCCGCGATCACGCGCTTCGGACGGGACTTCGACGCGGTGCTGGCCTCCAACGACGGCACCGCCGGCGGCGCCATCCAGGCCTTGATGGAGGAGGGGCTCGCGGGCAAGGTGGTCGTGACCGGCCAGGACGCCGAGCTCTCGGCCTGCCAGCGCATCGCGCGGGGCGTGCAGGCCATGACCATATATAAGCCGCTCTCGGCCTTGGCCGGCCGCGCGGCCGAGGTCGCGGTGCTCATGGCCAGGGGCCGGCCGATCGTGGCCCGCGCGGCCGTCGACAACGGCAAGACGCAGGTCGCCTCCATCCTCCTCGACGTGGTGACCGTGACCAAGGACAACTTGGAGGCCGCGGTCATCAAGGACGGCTTCCAGAAGCGCGAGGAGGTCTTCGGCCGCTGATGATGGACCTGCGGCTCGAGGCCCGGGCCGTCACCAAGGATTTCTCCGGGGTCCGGGCCCTGCGCGACGTCAGCTTCGATCTGCGGCCGGGGGAGATTCACGCCCTTTGCGGCGAGAACGGAGCGGGCAAGTCCACCCTGATCAAGGTCCTCTCCGGAATACATCCGCACGGCTCTTTCACGGGCGGGTTCAGCGTGGACGGCCGGCCCGCGGCCTTTGCCTCCGTGGCCGACGCCGAGGCCGCGGGCATAGCGGTGATCTACCAGGAATTGGCCCTGGTTCCGGAGATGACCGTGGCCGAGAACATCTTCCTGGGAGCGGAGCCGCGGTCGTGGGGCCTCGTGGACTGGGGCCGGGTGCAGCGCGACGCCCGCGCCCTGTTGGAGCGCTTCGGCCTCAAGATCGACCCCGAGGCCAGGGTGGAATCGCTGGGCATGGGGCACCGCCAGCTCATCGAGATACTCAAAGCCCTGCGCAAGGAGTCCCATATCCTGATCCTCGACGAGCCCACCGCGGCCCTCAGCGAGGCCGAGGTGGGCACCTTGCTGGCGATACTGCGCGACCTGCGCGGGGGGGGGCTGTCCGCGATCTACATCTCGCACCGCCTCGACGAGGTCTTCGCGCTGGCCGACCGCATTACCGTCCTGCGCGACGGGGCCACGGTGGCCACCCTGGAGACGAGCCGGACTTCCACCGGCGAGGTCATCCGCCACATGGTGGGACGGGAGATCCAGGATCTCTACCCCCGCCGGGCCTCTCGGCCCGGCCCGGTCCTGCTCGATGTCCGCGGCCTGGGCGCCTCCGGACCGGGCGGGGAAAGCCTGCGCGACGTGTCCTTTGAAGTGCGCGCGGGCGAGGTTTTGGGCGTGGGCGGTCTTATGGGCGCCGGGCGCAGCGAACTGCTCATGCATATCTTCGGGGCCTGGGGGCGACGCTCGTCCGGAGAGGTCCTTCTGGAGGGGCGCGCGCTGGCCGGCTCGCCCCGTCAGGCCCTCGGCCGCGGCCTGGCCCTGGTGACCGAGGACCGCAAGCGCTACGGCCTGATCCTAGAGGCGAGCGTGGGCTTCAACCTCTCGCTGTCCTCTCTTGCCGGGCTGACCCGGCGGGGCTTCATCGACGGCCCCCGGGAGCATCGGCTCGGCGAGGAGATGTTCGGCTCCTTGCGGGTCAAGGCCCCGAGCCTGGAGGCGCGGGTGGGCGGGCTTTCCGGCGGCAACCAGCAGAAGGTCGTCATCGGCAAGGCCTTGCTCACCGGGCCCAAGGTCGTCTTTCTCGACGAGCCGACGCGCGGCATCGACGTCGGCGCCAAGGTCGAGGTCTACGAGATCATCAACAAGCTCACGCGGGACGGGCGGGCGGTCGTGCTCGTCTCCAGCGAACTGCCCGAGCTCATGGGCATCGCGGACCGGATCGTCATGCTGCACGAAGGCGCGGTCGGAGGCGTGTTTACGCGGGCCGAGGCGACCCAGGAGCGGCTGCTGGCCGCGGCCATGGGCCACGGCGCGGGTACGGGGGGGATATGAACTCCAAGCTGGCTCTGCGCGATTTCTCCTTGCTGGCGGCGCTTCTGCTCATCGGCGGCTTCTTCGCGGCGATGTCGCCGCAGTTCCTCAGCGCCCGGAACATGGCCATGCTCATGATCGAGCTTTCGATCACGGCCACCCTGGCGCTGGGCATGCTGCTGGTCATCCTGCCCGGGCAGATCGACCTTTCGGTCGGCAGCGGCGTGGGCCTGGTCGGAGGCGTCGCCAGCGTCCTGGTCTTCCACCACGGCTGGCCCTCGCCCCTGGCCATGGGCCTGGCCTTGGCCGTAGGCATCGCCCTCTGGCTGCTCATGGGAGCCTTGATCGTGCGCGAGCGCATGCCCGCCTTCATCATCACCCTGGGCGGATTGCTGGTGTTCAAGGGCGCTTTCTGGCTGGTGATCGGGAATTCCACGGTGCCGGTTTCGCGCGGCGGAGTCGTGAATCTCTACGCCGCCCTGACGACCTATTATTTGCCCGCCTGGGCGGGCTGGGCGCTGGCGGCCGCGGTATTCCTGGGCTTGGCCGCGGCCAAGCTGATGGCCGTGGCGCGGCGCAAGGCTTACGGTTTCGCCGTCGAGGACGGCGAAACGCTGTTCATGAAGCTTTTCGTAACGGGGCAGTTCATACTGCTTTTCACCATCGTCATGCAGCAGTTCCGCGGGG
>JAQUMZ010000319.1 GCA_028717865.1 Elusimicrobiota bacterium
GCCGCGGCCGTCTGCGCCCTGGCCGCCGTCGCGGTCCTGGCCTGGCGGGAATCCCGGCTCCCCGCGGTCCAAGCCCTGCGCGGCGGCCGGCCCCTGCTCGGCTGGGTGGCCCTGTCCGGCGCGCAGCCCGGCGCGGCGCCCTCCCTGCACCTGGCGATCTACCAGCCCCGGCGCCGGAGCCTGGACCTGGTTTATGTCCCGGGTTCCGAGAAGACCCATGAAGGCCAAACGCTCGACCAGCGCTGGGCCGCGGCCCGGCGCCGCGCGGCGGACCCCGCCGAGGAGCTGGCGGCGGCGGGCGGCGAGATTCTCCTGCCGCTGCTGGGCGCCGCGACCGCCCCGGCAAGCCTACCCCTATGGCGGGGGACGCGCCCCGAATCGGAAACGGATCCCGCGCTGGCCGCGGCGGATTGGATCCTGAGCCGCAGCGGACCGAGGCTCTGGCCGCGCCTGCTGCGCGCGCCGCCGCCGCCGGGCGAGATGTGGCGTCAGCTGCCCCTGGCCCTGGAACTGCAGGCCTTGAAGCCCGCCTCGATCCGTCCGGCCTGGCTGCCCGCGGATGAAAGCGCGGGGCCGTTCCTGGCGAGCCTGCTGGCGCCGGAACCGCCGGCCGCGGCCGAGCACCCCACCGTGGAGGTGCTCAACGCCTCGGATGAGCCCGGTATCGCCAGCCGACTGAAAAATATATTACGATTGAAGGGCGCGGACGTCATGTCCGTCGGAAACGCCGAAGGCGCTCAGGAGCGGACCCTGGTCCTGGACCGGATCGGAAGGTTCGCCAACGCGGACGCGGTGCGCCGCATGCTGGGCTGCGCCGCGGCGCGCGCCGAGACCCGCGTGGATCTCAGGCGCGTGGTGGACGTGACGGTGATCCTCGCGCGGGATTGCTCGCCGTAATTTAGGGAGGGCTCATGGAACTCGTCGAAATCCTGAAGACCGCGGTGCAAAGCGGCGCCAGCGACATCCACCTGGTGATCGGCAAGCCCCCGATGATGCGCCTCAACGGCGAGATCGCCGAGATCCCGGGCACCCAGAAGCTCACGGCCGACGAGTCCAAGCGCCTGATCTACTCCATCCTCTACGACGAGCAGCGCGCCAAGTTCGAGGAGAACTGGGAGCTCGACTGCTCCTTCGCCATCACGGGCTTCGCCCGCTTCCGCGTCAACGTCCTGGTCCAGAAGAACGGCGTCGAGGCGGTCATGCGCGTCATCTCCACCAAGATCCCCACCCCGGAGCAGCTGCGCCTGAGCCAGACCGTGGTCGGCTTCGCGGACCTGCCCCGCGGCCTGGTCCTGGTGACCGGCCCCACGGGCTCGGGCAAGTCCACCACCCTGGCCGCGATCATGGAGCTCATCAACCAAAAGCTGACCGGGCACATCCTGACCGTGGAGGACCCCATCGAGTTCGTCTACGAGTCCAAGAAGAGCATCTTCCGCCAGCGCGAGGTGGGGCAGAACACCAAATCCTTCAACGCGGCCCTCAAGTCCGCCCTGCGCCAGGACCCCGACGTGATCCTGGTCGGCGAGATGCGCGACCTGGAGACCATCCAACTCGCCGTCACCGCCGCGGAGACGGGCCACCTCTGCTTCGGGACCCTGCACACGCAAGACTGCCCCTCCACCATCGACCGCATCATAGACGTCTTCCCGCCGCACCAGCAGTCCCAGATCCGGGTCCAGCTGGCCGTGGTCCTGCAGGGCGTGGTATCCCAGATCCTGCTGCCCCGGGCCGACGGCGAGGGCCGCATCGCCGCCCGCGAGCTTCTCATCAACACCCCCGCCGTCTCCAATCTCATCCGGGAGGGCAAGACGCACATGATCTACGGGGCCATCGACACCGGGGCCAAGTACGGCATGATCCCGATGGACAAGGCCCTGGCCAACCTGGTCCGCGAAGGCTTGGTCAAGCCCGAGGAGGCCATCACGCGCGCCCACAATCCGGAATCGTTCAAGATGCTGGCCGGGCTGAGCGGCATGAAGGCCGCGGCCCAGTCCATGTAGCCATGCAACCCAAGGACAAGCTCCGGCTGCTCAAGTCGGTCCGCCTGCTCGACCAGATGCCCGAGCGCCAGCTCGAGGGGCTCGCGCAGTTCCTCTCGCCCGTGGAGTTCGCGGACGGGGCGGTCATCTTCGAGGAGGGCAGCCGGGGCGACAGCCTCTTCTTCGTCACCGGCGGCAAGGTCCGCATCTCCAAGAAGGTCTCCTCCGGCCAGCTCAAGGACCTGGCTATTCTCGGCCCGGGCGATTGCTTCGGGGAGATGGCCCTGGTCGAGGACGTCGCCCGTTCCGCGCGCGCCTCGGCCTGCGGAGCGACCGCGCTTATGCGCCTGCACCGCGACGACATGAATCGCTGGCTGCGCGAGCATCCCGCGCTGGCCCTGGATTTCTTCTCGGAGCTGGTCCAGCTGCTCTCCCGGCGCCTGCGGCGGACCTCCAGCGAACTGACCCTGCTCTTCGACCTGTCCAACCTCCTGCTCGAGGCCGCGCCCTCGGGCCGGGAACTGCTCTCCCGGGTCCTGACGCACGTGGTGCCTCACCTGGAGGGGACCTGGTCGGCGGCGGCCTATCTCTACAACATGTTCAACGACGAGATGGACCTCGTCGCCGCCTGCGGCCCGACCGACGCCTCCCGGGCCGCCCGGCGCCTGCCGCCCGCGGGCGAAACGCGCAATCTCTGGCTCGAGGACCACGTCTACTATGTCTCTCTGCCGGGGCAGAGCCGGCCGCACGGCTACCTGCTCTTCCACTCCGAGACGGCCTTGGGCGAGGAGGAGCGCGCCGAGGTCGCGCGCACGCTCACCACCGTCGCGCAGTTGCTAACCTCGACGCTGGAGAACGTCAATTTCCGCGTCGACGCGTCCCTGCGCGAGCGCCTGGAACAAAGGGTCGGCCATGGCGAGGACCTTTAAGTCCCTCGCCGTCGCCCTGGCCCGCGCGGCCGCCGACAAGAAGGCCCAGGACGTGCTGGTGCTCGACGTCCGCCGCCAAAGCCCCATAGCCGACTACCTGCTCATCGCCACCGTGACCTCGCCCCCGCACCTGGAGGCGGTCGAGGAGGCCGTGCGCAAGGCGGGCAAGGACCTTAACCGCCCGGCCCTGCGCCGGGCCCGGCCGGAGAGCCCGAAATGGCGCATCCTGGATTTCGGAGGCATACTGGCCCATTTCATGACCGAGGAGGCCAGGAGCTTCTACGCCCTGGAAAAGCTTTACCGCCCGGCCCGCCCCCTGGATTGGGTTCCGCGGTCCGAGTCCCGGCCCGGGAAGGCCAAGCCCGGCTGAGGCCGCCCCGGAGATCTTATGATCCTCGCCACGCTCAAGAAATCCCTGCTCGGCCGCGCCGAGGATTGGGCCAAGGCCGCCGGCGCTTCCCTGCCCGCGGACGCGCCCCTGACCGCGCCGCCGCCCAAGATGAAGGCCGATCTCTGCCTGCCCTGGCCCCTGGCCATGGCCCGGACCGCGCGCCGGCCGCCGCTGGAGCTGGCCCGCTCCCTGGCCGAGGCGGTGCGCGGCCTGCCCGAACTGGAGTCGGCCGAGGCCTCGCCGCCCGGTTTCGTCAATCTCGTCCTGCGCAACTCGGGGCTCTGCGCCAACGCCAAGGCGGTCACGCTGGCCCCCGCCGCCTACGGCCGCGACGAGCTCGGCCCGGCGCGCCGCTGCATCATCGAGTTCGTCTCCGCCAATCCGACCGGCCCCCTGCACCTGGCCTCGGGCCGGGGCGCCACGCTGGGCGACTGCCTCGTGCGCATACTGCGCCGGCTGGGCCGCGAGGTCCACGCCGAATGCTACATCAACGACGCGGGCAAGCAGGTCGGCCGCCTGGGCCTGTCCCTGCACGCCCGCCGCCGCGGCCAGGAACCGCCGGAGGACGGCTAC
>JAQUMZ010000320.1 GCA_028717865.1 Elusimicrobiota bacterium
GATTGGCGATCACCTCGTTGGCGTTCATGTTGGACTGCGTGCCGGAACCCGACTGCCAGATCGACACCGGGAAATGCCCGTCTAAAGCGCCCGCGATCAGCTCGTCGCAAACTCCGCAGATCGCCTCCGCCTTGTCCGCGGCCAGCAGGCCGAGCTCGCGGTTGGCCTGGGCGGCCGCCTTCTTGACGATCCCGAGCGCCCGGATCATCTCGCGCGGCAGCAGGTCCTGGCCGCCGCCGCAGCGGAAATGCGCCAGGGCGCGCTGGGTCTGCGCGCCCCAGTAGCGCTCCGCCGGGACCTCGACCTCGCCCAGGCTGTCCTGCTCGACGCGGGTCCGCTCGGACATCGGCTAGCTCCCGGCCCCGGCCGCGCCAAGCGCGCGAACCGCCGCCACGAGCCTCTCCATGCCCTGCGCGACCTCGCCGATGCCGCCGGCCAGCATATAGGCCGGAGTGGTGGCCAGGCGCAGCCGCTCGTCGACCACGACCTCGGCGGCGCCGGCGCGCCGGTGGCGCGCGCCCATGGCCTCCAGGGCCGCGGCCGTGTCCGCGTCCGCGCCGATGGTCAGTTCGGGGGACTCCTTCCCGAAGAGCTTGGCCAGGATGACCGGCGCGATGCACGCCGCGCCGATGGGCTTGCCGGCGGCGTGCAGGCCCTCCAGGAAGCGCGCCAGGTCGGGATCGACCCGGCAGCCGGCTCCGTCGCGGGCGAAGGTGCTGAGATTCTTGGCGGCGCCGTAGCCGCCCGGCAGGATCGCGGCATCGAACTCTTCGGGCCGGGCTTCTCCCAAGACCTTGACCGCCCCCCGCGCCAGGCGGGCGGACTCGACGAGCACGCGGCGGCGCTCGTCCGCGGCCCGACCGGTCGAATGATCCACGACGTCGAGCTGGTCCCGGTCCGGAGCCAGGCACGCGGCCTTGGCCCCCAGCCGGTCGATGGCGAGCAGGGCCAGGACCGCCTCGTGAATCTCGGAGCCGTCGAAGACGCCGCAGCCGGACAGAATGACGCCGATCTTTAGCATGAAGGCTCCCTTCCCCCATCATAATAAAATGATAGACTCCAGTCATGCGTCCCGTAGGCATGGGCGCCGCCTTTCTGGCCGGCCTGGCGTCCTTCCTTTCGCCCTGCGTCCTGCCCCTGGTCCCCGGCTACCTCTCCTTCATCACCGGACTGACCATCGAAGAGCTCTCCGCGGCAAACGCGGCGCGAGCCTGGCGCCGCACGGTGACGGCCGCGGTTTTCTTCGTGCTCGGCTTTTCCGCGGTTTTCACCGCGCTCGGGGCCTCCGCCTCCGGCATCGGCCGGCTGCTCGCGTCCCACCAGGCCCTTTTGAGCCGGATCGCCGGGGCGCTGATCGTCCTATTCGGCCTGCACATCACAGGGCTGCTGCCGCTCAAGTGGCTTTACCGCGTCAAGCGCATCGACGCCTCGAAAGTCGCGCCCGGCCCCGCGGGGGCGTTCGTGATGGGCCTGGCCTTCGCCTTCGGCTGGACGCCCTGCATCGGACCCATACTGGCCGCCATACTGGCTTTGGCCGCCACCCAGGACACGGTCGCGCAGGGCGTGGCCCTGCTCTTCGCCTATTCGCTGGGTCTGGGCATTCCCTTCATCCTGGCCGCCCTGGGGCTGGGGGCATTTCTCCGCGTGTTCGCGCGCTACAAGCGCTTTCTGCGCTGGGGCGAGCTGGCCGCCGGAATTTTGCTCATAGCCGTGGGGGTCCTGGTCTTCTGCGACCGCCTCAGCTGGCTCATGGGCATTCTGCCGCGGACTTTCCAGGCCTTCTCCATTTAAAGAACGCAAACAAAGCAAGGAACGTCCCCGCCCTTCGGTTTGCTAAAATATCCTCCCATGCCGTCCGAGCTCCTGCCGGACACGCCGGTGATGCGCCAGTACCACGAGCTCAAGGCCCGCCATCCCGAGGCCGTGCTGTTCTTCCGCCTGGGGGACTTCTACGAGATGTTCGGCCAGGACGCCCAGGCCGCCGCCCCGATTCTGGGGCTGGTGCTGACCGCCCGCCAGGGTGTGCCCATGTGCGGGGTCCCCTACCATAGCTCCCAGAGCTACGTGGCCAAGCTGCTCAAGGCCGGCCGCAAGGTCGCCATCGCCGAGCAGATGGAGGACCCCGCCCAGACCAAGAAGCTGGTCAAGCGCGCGGTCATCCGGCTGGTCACTCCGGGCACGATCATAGAAGACGAGCTGCTCGAGCCCACGGCCGCCAATTTCCTGGTCGCGGTCGAATCGGACATCGTCGGCTGGGGGGCGGCCTGCATCGACGTCTCGACCGGGGAGTTTTGGGCCACCCAGACCCTCAACGACCGGGGCAACCGCCGCCTGATCGACCTGCTCGCGCGCCTGCGCCCCGCCGAGATCCTGGCCGCGCCCCAGGCCGCCGACGGGCTGCGGCCGGCCCTGCCCCCGCGCGCCTGCCTGACCGTGGAGCCGCCGGAGCCGGCCGGAGACGAAGCCGCGCCCGCCTGGACCCGTGAACCGATATGGACCAACCATCGCCTGGCCCTGCGCGCGGCGCTGCGCTGCCGCGCCTACGTGGCCCGGACCCAGTTTCATCTGCGGGAGCTCATCGCGCCGGTCTACCGGGAAAACAGCGGGGAGATGCAGCTCGACGACACCGCCATACGCACCCTGGAGCTCGTGGAGTCCGCCGCGGGCGACCGCCGCCACAGCCTCTGGGGCCTGCTCGACCGCTGCCGCACCGCCATGGGCAGCCGCAAGCTGCGGCATTGGCTGCTGCATACCTCGACCGACGACTCCGAGATAGAGCTGCGGCACAATTGCGTGGAGGACCTGGTGGAGAAGCCCCAGGCTCGCGCGGACCTGGGCGAGATCCTGCGCGCGGTCTGCGACTTGCCCCGCGCGGTCAGCCGCCTGACCACCCGGCAGGCCTCGCCGCGGGACCTCGGAGCCCTGCGCCGCTCGCTGGCCCAGCTGCCGGCCCTGACGGCCTGGTTCGGCGGCCACGAGCTCTGCCCCGGCTTGGCCGCCCTGGCCGCCCAGCTGCGCGAGCTGGCCTGCGGCCTGGCCGAGTGCTCCGATCTGCTGTCGCGCGCCCTGGCCGACAATCCGCCCGCCCGCGTCGGCGAGGGCGGGTTCATACGCGACGGCTTCCGCGCCGAGCTCGACGAACTGCGCAGCCTGCGCGGCGACAGCCAGGCCTTCCTCTCGGCGCTGGAGGCCCGGGAACGCGAGGCCACCGGGATCGCGTCGCTCAAGGCGGGCTACAACGGCATATTCGGCTACTATTTCGAGATCACCAAGACCCATCAGGCCAAGGTCCCCGCGCGCTACGTCCGCAAGCAGACCCTGACCAACGCGGAACGCTACATCACCCCCGAGCTCAAGGAACTGGAGAACAAGATCCTGGGCGCCGAGGACAAGCTGCTGCGGCTGGAGGCCAACCTCTTCGAGGAGGTCCGCGAAGAGGTCCTGCGGCGCCACGACCGCATCCAGCGGCTGGGCGCCTTCCTGGCGGAACTCGACGTATTCTGCGGTCTGGCCGAATGCGCC
This sequence comes from Elusimicrobiota bacterium, assembly GCA_028717865.1. Classification (GTDB taxonomy): domain Bacteria; phylum Elusimicrobiota; class Elusimicrobia; order UBA1565; family UBA9628; genus UBA9628. The sequence goes on from JAQUMZ010000320.1 coordinate 3,523, forward strand.
GCCCTCAACGAGTTCGTCAAGCCCCAGGTCGACCTCAGCCACGATCTCGAGATCTTTGAGGGCAGGCATCCGGTGCTGGCCTCGGTCCTGCCGGCCGGGACTTTCGTATCCAACTCCCTGTCGCTCAACTCCGAGCGGCCGCGCATCATGGTCCTGACCGGACCCAACATGTCGGGCAAGTCCACCTTCCTGCGCCAAAACGCGCTCATAGCCGTCATGGCCCAGATGGGCTCCTTCGTCCCGGCCCGGTCGGCCCGCATCGGCGTGGTCGACAAGATCCTGGCGCGCATCGGGGCCCAGGACGCCCTGACCCAGGGCGCCTCCACGTTCATGGTGGAG
>JAQUMZ010000321.1 GCA_028717865.1 Elusimicrobiota bacterium
CCCAGCGGACACGGGCAGTATCTGGGCCGCGCCCGCGATCAATCCCATAACGGCGTCTTGCGCCAGGGTCACCGCTCCATCATATCAGAATCGGCGCCCGATGTTCTTTATGGCAAACGGCCGAGCCGTCAGCTTATGTCGTTTGCGCTGACGGCTCGGAACCGACGGCCGAAGGCCGGCGGAAGAACCGCTGGTGCTGGTTTCTTTGGAAATACGACTCCGGTCGTCGCTGCGCGCCGCCCGGTTGCGCTCGGCAACGACCGCCGAGCGCTCGTTTAACGGCTGACCGAGCTCGTGGCCTGAACCCCTGACGTCCCTACAGCCGTTCATTTTTCGCCAGATTGCCCGAGGTCATGCACCCAGCCCGGCCGGCGTCAGGATTTGCCGGCGGCGCGCCGGATGAGCTCGGGCAGGGAGTAGAGCCGCCAGCCGATCCGCAACCGCTCCCAGGCCGTCAGCTCCATGGCGCCCGCCAGTGCGGAGCTTCTTTCCGCCACGACGCTTTCCAGTTTCCGCCCGGAGGTGGCGCCTTCGTAGCCGGCCGCCATTTCCTCGTATTGGTTGAGCTGGATGATGCCCCGGACGAAGTCGAAGGAGACGATGTCCACGTCGAATCCGGAGTCATCCAGGGCAGCCAGCAGCGAATAGTAGGCCGGCACCGGGCTCAGGTCCGGGGCGGGAAAGTACTCGCCGAGCAGGCAGGCCAGTAATTTTTTGAAGGCCGCGGGCGTTCCTTATATCCATTTCCAATAGCATGCTTCGCGAACGCATGATTTTCAGGGAGCCTCGGGACAACCCGCGGAACGATAAGAACCCTCGGCTATTTAGGCCGAAAGGCCCACGAACCCGCTCGCCCCGGAATGCAATAATGCAATGCCAGGCACCGACTTGCGCCGCGACGCTGGATGCCCTATGCTATGGGCATGTCAGAAAATGACGGAACCGTCAGCTTCGGACGCGTGCTTTTCCTGATCGCGGCCACCCTGGCCGTGCTCATGCCCCTGCGCTGGTGGGTCGCCGAGCCCATCTCGGTGGCCAGCCCCTCGATGGAGCCCACCCTCCATGTCGGGACCTACCTCCTGCTCGACAAGCTGACCCTCCGTTCCCGGGCCCCGCGCCGGGGCGACATCGTGGTCCTGCGCTCGCCCGACGAGCCCGGGGTGGACCTCATCAAGAGGATTGTGGCCCTTTCCGGCGAAAGCCTCGAACTGCGCCAAAAGCGCGTCTACATCGACGGCCGCGAGCTCGACGAGCCCTACGCCGTGCATTCCCGCCAGGGGGAGCGCCTGGAAGGCGACGACCTGGAGGCGCGGACCGTGCCCGCGGGGAACCTCTTCGTGCTGGGAGACAACCGCGACGAGTCCCGCGACTCCTCGGTGTGGAAGGACCCGGCCACCGGAGAGCCCCGCCCCTTCGTCCCGCAAGCCAACGTCCTGGGCCTCGTCCGCGGCATCTATTAGGGTGACAGGCTTTCCCGAAATTTCCTTGGCTAATCCGGCTCTGGACTAGGGAACCGGCATCGGCTAGACTCTGTGCATGTCCCCGGATGATTCCGCGCGCTACGCCGCGGTCGTGACGGAACCGGAAAGCCTGGATTTCGAGGCCGCGGCCCGCGTGCTGGCCGGCCTGCGCGGGCTGGCTTACGAGGAAGCCCGGTCCGCCGCCCGCGCGGCCTGGGGCCTGGTGGTCGAGGACGAATCGGAGGAGGAGGCGCGGCGCGCGGCAGCGGCCCTGAGCGCGGCCGGCCTGCCCGCGCGGGCCCTGCCGCAGGAGCTCGTGGCGCGGCTGCCCGAGCCCGTGCCCGTGGTCCGGGCGCTGCGCCGCGCCGGGGGCGCCGCGCTCGTAGAGGCCTCCGGGACCGGGCACCCGGTGCACTCCGCCGCCGTGGCGCTGCTGGCCGCGGGGCTGGTCAAGCGCACCGTCGCGCGCACCGTCGCGGGGCGCGGGCCCGGCCTGGGCGACCGGATGCTCAACGTCGGCCTTATGATCACCGCGGGCCTGCCGGTCGGCCGCGCGCCCGCGCCTCCCGAGCGGGTCGTGGAGCATTTCGACCTCTTCGGCGTCCTGGAGGTGCACCTGAACGCGCCGTCCGCGCGCCTGCGCGTGGAGGCGGCCGAGTTCGACTATTCCTGCCTGGGCGCGCGCAAAAGCTACGAGACCATGGCCAATTTCCGGCTGCTCTGCGGGGACCTGGCCGGGCTTTTCCCGCGGGCCGCGCGCAACCGGGGATTCTCGGCCATCGCGGCGCAGGCGGCGCCGGGGCTTGGACGCTACCTTTCCCAGGCCGACCTGGACGCCGAGTCGCGCTGGCTGCTCACCGTGGGGGCGCTTGCGCGCTGAGCGCCTCGAATTCCCTTTGACGTCAAATCAAAAACTGTTAAAATCCCGCGATGGGACTCGTCATGATCGTGGACGACGAGCGGGATGTCGTCACCCTGCTCAAGTTCCTGCTCGAGAAGGACGGCCACCGGATCATCACGGCCTTCGACGGCGCGGAAGCCCTGGCCACCTTGGGCGTCGCTCCGCCCCGGCCCGGGGCGGAGGTGCCGGAAGTCATCATACTCGACGTGATGATGCCGATCATGGACGGCTACACCGTCAGCGCCAAACTCGCCTCCCACGAGACCTTGCGGAAGGTCCCCCTGGTGATCCTCACCGCCAAGGGGGAGATGCGCGACCTCTTCAAGCTCTCCGCGAACGTGGCCACTTATATCGAGAAGCCCTTCGATCCCAGGACCCTGCGCGACACCATCGCCGGCATCCTAGCCAAGAAGAAGTAGCGGGGATGGCCGACATACTGGTCGTAGACGACGAGCAGGAGATTCTCTCCCTGCTGCGCTTTCTGCTCGAGCGGGAAGGCCACCGCGTCACGGAGGCCGCCAACGGCCAGGACGCGCTGCGCCTGCTGGGCATCGAGCCTCCGAATCCCGCGGCCGCCCTGCCGGACCTCATGATCCTCGACATCATGATGCCCGTCATGGACGGCTACACCCTCAACACCCGCCTGCAGGACCATCCCGCGACCCGCCGCCTGCCCATCATCGTGCTGACCGCCAAGGGCCAGCGGATGCGCGACCTCTTCCAGAGCTCCGCCAACGTGGCCGCCTACGTGCAGAAGCCTTTCGATCCCAAGATACTGCGCGACCTGATCTCCAGCGTCGTCAACCGCGCGCAAAAGCCGGTGCCATGAGCGAGGAGGCCCCCCCCGCCGAGGCCGGCTCCCTCGAGGACATCCTCGCCGCCAAAAAAGCCAAGGCGGCCGAGCTGCGCCGTCGCGGCGTCGACCCCTACCCCCCCCGCGCGGCCAAGACCCACTCCGCCGCCGACGTCCAGCGCCTGGGCGCGGCCCTGGAAACCGGGGCCCACGGCTCGGAGCAGGTGACCTGCGCCGGACGCCTGGTGCAGCTGCGCGACATGGGCAAATCCATATTCGCCCATCTGGCCGACGCCACGGGGCGCTGCCAGCTCTATTTCAAGAAGGACGCCCTGCCCGAAGCCGATTTCCAGCTGGCCAAGAAAGACCTCCACGCCGGCGATTTCGTGGGCGTGACCGGGACGGTCTTCAAGACCCGCACCGGGGAGGCGACCGTGGCCGCGGCGTCGCTCACGCTGCTGGCCAAGGCCCTGCGGCCCATGCCCGAGAAGTGGCACGGGCTCAAGGACGTCGAGCTGCGCTACCGCCAGCGCCATCTGGACCTCATCGCCAACCCGGAGGTGCGCGAGAAGTTCCGCCAGCGCTCCGTCATCGTATCCACCATCCGCCGGACCATGGACCGCCTGGGCTTCCTGGAGGTGGAGACCCCCATCCTGCTGCCGCAAGCGGGCGGGGC
>JAQUMZ010000322.1 GCA_028717865.1 Elusimicrobiota bacterium
CAGCAGCTGCATGCCGTAGCAGATGCCCAGGATGGGGAGCCCCATCTGGAACACCTCGGGATGGGGCCTCGGCGAGCCCAGGCGGTGCACCGAGTCCGGCCCGCCGGAGAGGATGATTCCGGCCGGCCGGCGCGCCCGCACGCGCTCCAGGCTGGCCGAGTAGGGGAGGATCTCGGCGTAGATTTCCAGCTCGCGCAGGCGGCGGGCGATGAGCTGGGTGTACTGGCTGCCGAAGTCGAGTATGAGTATGGGACGCTGGCCCGCCGGCGCCGCGTCGTCGAAGGTCTGTGTCGTGCCCGATTCCCGGGCCGTCCTCATCCCTTCCCCATCCCGATGCGCTGCGCCTTCTGGAAGAGCTTGCCTTCCGTCTTGATCGAGGGCGCGATGACGATCTCGGTGGTCTGCATCTCTCGGATGGTCGAGGCCCCCACGGAGCCCATGCAGGTGCGCAGGGCGCCGACGAGGTTCTGCGAGCCGTCGTCCAGGCGCGAGGGGCCGAAGAGTATCTCCTCCAGGCTGCCCGTGATGCCGACCTGGATGCGGGTGCCGCGGGGCAGGTTCTGGTGCGGCGTGGCCATGCCCCAGTGGAAGCCCTGTCCGGGGGCCTCCTTGGTGCGCGCGAAGGCCGAGCCGACCATGACGCCGTCGGAGCCGCAGGCGATGGCCTTGCACACGTCGCCGCCCGTGGACATCCCGCCGTCGGTCATGATGGGCACGTAGCGCCCGGTGCGCTTGTGGTAGAAATCGCGGGCCGCGGCGCAGTCGACCGTAGCCGTCACCTGGGGCACGCCCAGGCCCAGCACGCCGCGCGTGGTGCAGGCCGCACCCGGCCCCACGCCGACCAGCAGGCCCGAGGCTCCGGCTTCCATGAGCTCGGTGCTGACCGAGTAGGTCACCACGTTGCCGACCACGACCGGCACCTTCAGGGCCTTGATGAACTTGGCGATGTCGAAGGGCTGGTAGCGCTCGGCCTTGTGGCGCACCGTGGCCACCGTGGATTGCACGAAGAACAGGTCGCAGCCCGCCTCGGCCGCGATGGGGCCGTAGCGGTCGGCGTTCTGGGGTATGCAGGAGACCGCGCAGGGGATATTCGCGGACTTGATCTCCTTGACGCGCTGCGCGATCAAGTTCTCCTTGACCGGCTTGCGGTAGACCTCCTGCAGGAGCTTGGTGGCTTCCTCCGGGTTGGCGGAGGCCACGGCCGTGATCACCTCGCGGGGCTTTTCGTAGCGCGAGTTGATGCCGTCGAGGTTGAGCACCCCGAGCCCGCCCAGCTTGCCCATGGCCACGGCGAAGGGGGCGTCGACGACGCCGTCCATGGCCGAGGCCAAAAATGGAATCTCGAGCTTGACCTCTCCGAGCGTCAGGGTTATGTCGACTTCGTCGGGATTGAGGGTGACGTCGCCCGGAACCAGGGCTATCTCATCGAATCCGTAGGCTCGGCGGGCTTCCCGGTCACGGCCTATGAAAAACGCCATGTGCCACCTCCGCGTGCCGGCTCGGCGATTGACGACAAACAAATTTATCAATTTTGGAAAAGTCGCGCAAGCAATCCCATGATAAAGGAAGTCCCCGAGCTTGACGGCCGGCCTTCGCCGCTGACATAATCTACCCATGACCGAGGCAATCAAGAGGCTTCCGGGCCGCTTCCATGTCGACATCGCGCTGGGGATAGTCCTCTCCGTTATCACCTGCGGGTTTTACAGCATCTACTGGAACTACTTGCAGTTCCAGGCCATGAACGAGCTCCTGGGCCGCCAGGAGTACAAGTTCTGGCTGTGGCTCATCCTTTCCATCGTGACCTGCGGCTTGTTCCATATCTACTACGAGTACAAGATGGGCTCGGACCTCTACGCCTACATGAAAGAGCACGGCCTGGAGGTGAGCAACAACCTGCCGCTCTTGGGCACGATCCTGGCCATCTTCTATCTGATGGTGCTCAGCGACGCGGTCTACCAGCACGAGCTCAACAAGCTGTGCGCATGAGCGCCTTCGCCAAATTCGCGGCGCTCTGCTGGCTGGCGGTGGCGGGTTTGTCCGCGGCCATCGGCCTGGGCTGGGCATCGTGGTCAACGGCCGAGACCGTGCCCTTGTGCGCCTTTCGCTTCTGGACCGGACTGCGCTGCCCCGGCTGCGGCATGATCCACGCCTGGGTCGAGGCTTTCCGCGGGCATTGGCTGGCGTCGTGGCATCACAACCCGCTGGGCCTGCCCTTCCTCGGGCTTTGGACGCTGTATCTGGCCTGGGGCCTGGTCAGCGGCGGCCGGTTCCAGTCTCCGAAACTCTCCCGCGCCGGGGGGGTGGCGATACTCCTTCTGGTCTTGGCCGTGCACGCGGCGAGGTCGCTATGAAGTTCTTCCTTCTCCTTATAATCTGTCTTTCCTCGGCGCGGGCCGAGGAGTTCCGGCCCAAGATCGTCGAGACCAGCCTGGACTACCGCTTCACGGGTTCAAGCGGCCTGCTGCGTCCGCGCGACGGGGTGGCCAACGACGCGAACGTGGGCGTACGGCCTTACAATGTCAGGGCGCGTCTGTCACGGCCGTGGAAGGCGGGGGCAGGGACGCTCAGCGCCTCTTTCGGCTACGAGCTGCTGGGCTTCGAGTACTCCAATTGGCAGAACGACGAGCGGGTGGAGAGGCTTCATTCCCTGCGCTTCATGCTGGGCTATCATCGGCGGCTCAACGAGGCCTGGGCCCTGCGTGTGTTCGGGGGGCCGTCGCTTAATTCGGATTTGAAGCTGATCACGGCCAAGGCCTTGCGCGCGACGGCGATCGTGGGGTTCGATTACACGCTGCCGAAGGATCATCGGGACAAGTTGGGGTTGGGGCTGGCGTTCGTGCAGGTGTTCGGGAAGAATTTGGTGCTGCCGGCGGTGTCCTACGGGCGGCGGCGGGACGATTATCGGGTGGGGGTTTTGGCGCCGGCTCGTTTGGCTGGATATTGGCTGCCGCGAAAAGACTTGGATTTGGGCGGGGCGCTGGCGTTTGCGGGGGGGAATTTCCGGATCGAGCAGTCGGGGAGTTTGCACGGGAAGAGGGTGGAGTATTCGGTGGGGACGGTGGGGCCTTCGTTGATTTACCGGCCGCGGCCGGGGTGGGCGTGGACGTTGGACGGGGGGCTTGTGCTTCGCCACCATTATGCGTACATGGATGGGAATACGTTGTTCAGGGATTTGGATATGAAGCGGACGGGGTTCGTGGCGATCGGGGCGAAGGTGGGGTTTTAGGGAAGGGATTTTTGGTAGAATAGGCGGGTTCACCGATCTATTGCCGGATGGTGAAATGGTATCACGGGTGGCTCTGAACCACTTATTCTAGGTTCGAATCCTAGTCCGGCAGAGTTTTGTTACAGTCCACAAAATTAGCCCCGTATCGTTCTTCCAGGGGCCAGTCGAAAGACTGAAACGGCAATAGGCCCAGTCGAAGTTCCGACTGGGCCTTGTCATAGACGGCCTCCAGCAACACCAAGCCGACCATTTCCCGCCGCTCCGCCGCCTCCATCTTATCGAAGAGGCGCATGAAGTTGGCCAGGTTGTCCCGGAACACCTGGACATCAATCTGGCGGGTTTCCAGGTCCAGAATTTCGTTCTCCAGGGCCACCAGCCTTGAGCGAAGCTCGATCCGTCTGGCCCCCAACAGATCCAACTGCTCCATGATGATCTGATAACGGCCGGTGGATGGCCCTTCCTTGGCCAGGACCGCGGTCAGGTTGCTGATATCGCTCTCCACGCCGCCCATGTCTGCGGTCAGCTTGACCTTCTCCCGGCGCTTGGGCGGCAGGTCCGTGTCCGCGTCGCTCTTGGCCGCCTTGACGATATCCTCCACCA
>JAQUMZ010000323.1 GCA_028717865.1 Elusimicrobiota bacterium
TGGACCAGATTGAGCCTGGTTCTTCGGATCTGCATACCGCCTGGCGCGCGCGAACCTTCACAAAAGCGAGACCGGTTCTCGCGTGTCTGGACGCCATATTTACACTTCGGCGCGCGCCGCTGTTCCGGCGACTCTCCCATAGCCGGAGCCAAAACGCTAGAATACGTGGCGTGACCGAACAGCTCGACTTGCCCAAGACCGGGCCGAGAATCTACTCCGTCACCGAGCTTAACGAGCAGGTGCACGAACTATTGGAGGTTTCCTTCCCCACGCTCTGGGTCGAGGGCGAGCTTTCCAACGTCCGGCTCTACCCTTCCGGCCACACCTACATGACCCTCAAGGACGAGGGCGCGCAGATCCAGGCCGTCCTCTTCAAGGGCGACGCCTTCGGCCTGAGGTTCAAGCCCCAGGACGGGCTCAAGGTCCTGGTCCGGGCGCGCCTGTCGAGCTACGTCAAGCGCGGCGACGTCCAGCTCATCATAAGCGCCATGGAGCCGCGCGAGAAGGGGGCCCTGCAACTGGCCTTCGAGCAGCTCAAGGCCAAGCTGGCCGCGGAGGGCTTGTTCGACGAGGCGCGCAAGAAGCCCCTGCCCGCCTTCCCCCGGCAGGTGGGCATCGTCACCTCCGGGCAAGGCGCCGCGCTGCACGACATGGTCACGGTCATGACCCGGCGCTGGCCGGAAGTTGACATACTGGTCTATCCCGTCAAGGTGCAGGGCGAGGGCGCCAAGGAGGAGATCAGCGCCGCGATCGCCGACTTCAACCGCAGCCTGCCCGAGACCGACGTGCTCCTGGTCGGCCGCGGCGGGGGCTCACTGGAGGACCTCTGGGCCTTCAACGAGGAGCTGGTGGTCCGCGCCATCGCGGCCTCGCGCATACCCGTCATCTCCTGCGTCGGCCACGAGACCGACGTCACCATAGCGGATTTCGTCGCCGACGTCCGGGCCCCCACGCCGTCGGCCGCGGCCGAGCTGGCCGTGCCCGAGCGCCGCGAGATCCTGGCCCGCGTCGCCGACGGACGCCGCCGCCTGGAGACGTCCGTCCGGGAACGCCTGCGCGGACTGGAGACCCGCCTGGACCAGGCCCGGCACCATCCCTTCCTGCAGAGCCCGCGCCGGATGTACGAGGAGCGCATCAAGCGCGTCGACGAGCTATTCGGCCGCCTGCCCGAGTGCCTGCGCCGGCGGCTTGCCCACGCCGAGAAGGACCTGCGCCTGCAGCTGGAAAAGTTCGACGCTTTCAGCCCCCTGCGCGTGCTCGGCCGGGGCTACGCGATCGCCGAGAAGCTTCCCGAGCGGTCGATCCTCAGGAACGCCGCGGACGTCTCCCCGGGCGACCGGATAGAGATCAGGCTCCTGCGCGGGAAGCTCGAATGCGAAGTAAAAGAGGTGGAACATGAAGAACGTTAAGGCCGCCCCGAAGGAGACCTTCGAGTCGTCCCTGCAAGGGCTGGAGGACATCGTGCGCCGGCTGGAAGCCGGCGACCAGGGCCTCGAGGCCTCCCTGGCCCTGTTCGAGCAGGGCGTGGCCGCGGCCAAGGAGCTTTCCCAACGCCTGGAGGAGGCCAAACGCCGGGTCGAGGTCCTCTGCAAGGAAAACGACAAGCTCGCCCGCAAGCCCCTGGAGGAAAACGCCAAGTGACCGGAGTCTCGGCCTGGGTCGAGGTGCCCTTCGCGGTCCAAAAACCCCTGGACGGGCTGCGCGCGGACCGCTTCCTGGCCGCGCGCCTGCACCGCTACTCCCGCAGCCAGGTCCAGCGCCTCATCGCGGCGGGACGCGTGTCCCTCGACGGCCGCCCGGTCAAGGCCGCCACGCGCTTGGCCGCCGGCCGGACCGTGCTCATCCGCTATCCCCGCCACGAGGAGTTGCCCTGTCCGCACGAAGAGCTGCCCATCCTCCATGAGGACGAGCGCCTCCTGGTCGTCGACAAGCCGGCGCCCCTGCTCTGCCACCCCACGGACCGCGTGCACAACAACACCGCGACCTCCATACTCAAGCGCCAGTTCCCCGGCCGCAGGCTGCATCTCGTGCACCGCCTCGACCGCGAGACCAGCGGCGCCCTGCTGCTGGCCAAGGACGCCGCGGCCGCCCGTTTCCTCGCCGGCTGCTTCACCGCCCGCCGCGTGCGCAAGGAGTACCTCGCGCTGGCCTGGGGCCGGCCGGCCTGGCGCCGCGAAGTCGTGGACGTCCCCCTCGGCCGCGAGCTCGGCGAGATCAAGGTGCGCCAGCGCTCCGGGACGGGCGTCTGCGCCGTGACCGAGTTCGAGCTGCTCGCGGCCGGCGCGGGGCTTTGCCTCGTGCTGGCCCGGCCCAAGACGGGCCGACTGCACCAGATACGCGTGCACCTGGCCCACCTGGGCCACCCCGTGCTCGGCGATAAGCTCTACACCGGTTCCGGCGAGCTTTACCTGAAGGCCGTGCGCAAGACCCTGACCGAGGCCGACTTGCAGCGCCTGGGCGCCTCGCGGCAAATGCTCCATGCCCGGCGCCTGGTTTTTCCCCATCCGGACGGCGGCCGCGAATTTTCGGTCGCCTGCCCCCCGCCCGCGGATTTCCGCGCGGCGTTGAGCGAGGCCGGCATCCCCTGGTCATGAGCGGCGACGCGCTGGAAGCCGTCTTCTTCGACATCGGCAACGTGCTGCTGCATTTCAATCCGACCGAGGTCCTGCAGGAGGTGGCCGGCGCCGTGGGGCGCCATCCGCTCAAGGTCGCGGAGTACCTTTGGACCTCGCGCAAGATCGAGGCCCTGGAACGGGGCGAGCTGGGCACCGAGGAGCTCTACCGCATATTCCGCGAGGAGTTGGGCTTTACCGGGGATCTAGCGCGCTTCAAGACGGTCTGGTGCGACCACTTCCGCCTGGAGCGGCGCACCGCGGCCATACTCAAGAAAGTGGCCAAGCGCGTTCCCGCCTACCTGCTCTCCAACACCCACGCCCTGCACTACGAGTTCATCCGGGAGAACTACGCCTTCCCCCGGCACGTGCGCGGGGCCGTGCTCTCGCACGAGCTGGGCATGCGCAAGCCCGAGGCGCGCATTTACGCCGCGGCCTTGAAGATCGCGGGCGTCAGCCGCCCCGGCGCGGCCTTGCTCATAGACGACCTGGAGCTCAACGTCGCGGCGGCCCTTAAGGCGGGCTTCCAGGCCATACGCTACCGGGGACCCGAGGACCTCTTCCGGCGGCTCCAGGCCTTGGGCGTGCTGGTCTGAATCAATCCGGCAGGGGAGGCACGGACGGATTAGGCTTGGGATACAGCGCGTCTTGTTCCCCGGGAGCCTCCACCGAATACACCTTGGAAATTCGGCACAACTCGTCCTCCAAAACCTCCGGATTGTGCCCCTCCCATGAGTTTCGAGTATGGAAAATGATACGCCCGTCGGAGGCCATGTCGTATCCGGTAATGAGGAACGCGTGCCAAACGTCCTCTATAAAATTCAGCCTTTGGCTCCAGTGCCACGCCGCCAATCCCTTGAGGTTCATGCCAACGCCCGCCGGCCTGCCGGCGCTCAGCAGAGCCAGCAAGGCCGCCTTCCGGTCCGCTCCCTGCTTGCGGCAGGAGGCCGCGCCGGTCAAACGCGGGGAGGGCGCATATCGGAATCTTCGCGAGGAAACCTTGAATCCCCGCAGAAGATTCTTGACTTGGTTTCGCTGGGATGCGATCGACTCCTCCGTGCCGGAGAAAAGCCGCTTGAGCGCTTCTTGAACCTGGTCCGGAGCGTCGAGGAACTTCGCGGCCGGGCTGCGCCAATCCTGCGAAGCGGTCAGAGCAGGATTAAACAATCTCTCGTTGCCGACCACCCCGTCGACCACCGCCTTGATCTTG
>JAQUMZ010000324.1 GCA_028717865.1 Elusimicrobiota bacterium
CCCCGGCTCGGCCCGGGTCTCCTGCGGCGGCCGGGCCCGCCGCGCCGGCCGCCGCGGCGCCGGCCGCCGGTGTCGCGGCCGCGCCGGCCGCGGCGCCCGCCGAAGTTTCCGAGAGCCCGCGGCTCGCGCCGGCGGTGACGCCGGCCGAGGCCGCCGCCGAGCCCGTCGGGCGCCCCGAGAGTCTCCTCGGGCGCGTCGCCCGGTTCGCGGCCGGCAAGTTCGGCTTCGGACCAGCGTTCGACAACTCCAGGGCGGCCGCCCCGGGCGCGGTCGCGGGCATTCTGCCGCGCCCAGGGCGCCTGCCCGAAGGGCTGGTGCTCGACGCGCCGCCCTCGGCCCCGGATCCGCGGCGGGTCTCGGGGGTTTCCATAGAAAGCTACGAGTTCCCGGGTTCCTTGAGCACCGGCGAGAACATCTTCAACGACGGCCCCGTGGCGCTGGCGGCCGACCCCGCCAGCGAGGCCGACGTGGAGCGCGCCCTGCGCGCCATGGTCGACGCCGATCCGGTCAGGTTCGGCGTGACCAGCGCCGACCTGGCCGCCGTGCATGTGCGCAAGGTCGCCGGCGTCGGCCGCCAGGCCGACACCTTCTACGCGCTTTTCCGGCAGCGGCTCGGGGGCCTGGAAATCCACGGTTCCCACCTGGGCTTTACGATCAAGGTCATCCGAGGCCGGCCCGTGGTCATGGCCTCCATGGCCAAGCTTTATCCGCGCCTCGACGTGAAAACCGTCCAACGATTCCCCGATGAACGCCTGAAAGAGTTGGTCATGGAGCGTTTGGGCCCCTATGCCGAGCGGTACGATCTGGAGGCGACCTTCATGGAGCGCAAGATCGTCCATGTCGCAGACGCCTGGCGCGCCGCCAACCTCTACCTCATCGAGGGCGGCCCCATGCCGGTCTGCGTCGGCATAGACATCGCGACGGGCGAGGCGTTCGCTTGGGATCCGCGGGCGGGTTCCGCCAACGGGGAGGCCAAGGGACGCGTCCTCGGCCATACCACCGAGAAAGGCCCGACTCTTCCCGGCGCCGCGCTCGCGGACCGGCCGCTGCCCGACCTGGCCGTGACCATCGACGGCGGCAAGACCGCTTTCACGGACGAGGCGGGCAGGTTCGTCGCGCCGGAGAATCTGGCCGAGCTGGCGGCGCGGTTCCAGGCCGTGCTCTCCGGGAAGTGGGCGAAGGTTTCCAATATGGCGGGGGGCAATCTCGCGGTTTCGGGGACGCTCGCGTCGGGCCAGGAAGTCACCGCGACCTTCAACCCGGACGGCATGAGCGAGGCGGCCATCGCGCAGGTCAACGGCTATCTGCTGACCACCCTGGTCCACGACTGGGCCAAGTCGCGCGGCCTCGACGACAAGCGTCTCGACCGCGCCATCGCGGTCAGGGTCAACATAGATGACGAGTGCAACGCCTACTACACCCCGGGCCGGCCGAGCCTCAATTTTTACAAGTCCAGCGAAAACTGCGTCAACTCCGCGTACGACACCGTGGTGATGCACGAATACGGCCACTTCATAGACGACATGCTGGGCGGCATCGTCAACGGCGGCGTTTCCGAGGGCTGGGGCGACATCTTCTCGATGTACATATTGAACAACCCCGTGATCGGGGAGCACTTCATCAAGAAGCCGGGAGAGGACGGCCGCGACTACATCCGCACCGGCGAGAATACCTACCAATACGCCGCCGAGGACGAGGTGCACGACCAGGGCCAGGCCTGGGGGGGCTTTGCCTGGAAGCTGCGCAAGTCCCTGATGGCCGAGCTGGGCGAGGCGGCGGGCGCGGCCTTGGCCGAGTCGCTGGTCATCCCCACCATGCTGGCCAAGGCCGCCAACATCCCGGCGGCCATGGCGCAGGTGCTGCTGGCCGACATGGACCAGAACGGCGCCCTGCCTCACGAGGCGCATATCCGCGCCGCGGCCAAGGCCCACGGCGTCATCTTGCCCAAGGCTCCCGGCTTGATCGCGATCGCGGCTCGCCGTTTGACGAATTGGGCCCTGAGGCGTTCGGCCGCCTTTAAAGCCACGGTATTCGAGCCGAAGGGGGAGGGCGGCTCCGGCGTGGGCCGGATCGTGGACGCGCTGTCGGCGCCGGCGGTCATCGGGAACGCCGGCGGCGCCGTCCTCGTCGAGGCGCCGGCCGAGCCGCCGCGGGTCCTGCGGGCCAAGATGACCTTCAGCGCGGGCGCGTTGACCCGGGGCCGGATACGGCGCGAACTGGAGAAATTCCTGGACCAGCGGGAAGGCATCACCTACCAGCTCAAGGAATACAAGGGCTGGTTCAGCTCCGACTTCCTGCTCCTCGTCGAAGGCCCCGAGCCGATGGTCCGGCGGGTGGCCGATGCGATAGAGCGCTGGTTCCGCAGCCTGGAGCAGGCTTAGCCTGGGTCCGGCGGTCTCTTGCCCGCGCGGCCGGGGCGCGCTATCATCCGGCGGTCAGGAGGGACGCCATGATGATGACCGTTTCTACGATGCTGCCGCTGGGGACGCAGGCGCCGGACTTCGATCTGCCCGACGTGACTACGGGGAAGCGTTTGTCGCTGCGCTCGTTTTCCGGCTCCCAGGCCTTGGTGGTGATGTTCATCTGCCGGCATTGCCCCTACGTCCAGAATGTCCGGGGCGAGCTGGCGCGCCTGGCCAAGGATTACAGCGGCCGGGGGGCCGGCTTCGTCGGGATCAGCTCTAACGATCCCTCCGAGTATCCCGAGGACGCGCCCGACCAGCTCAAGGCTTTCGCGGGGGAGAACGGATTTCCGTTCCCCTTGCTTTTCGACGAGAGCCAGGAGACGGCCAAGGTCTACACCGCTTCCTGCACGCCGGATTTCTTCCTTTTCGACGCGCAACGGCGCCTGGTCTATCGCGGCCAGCTCGACGACAGCCGTCCCGGCAACGGCCGGCCGGTGACCGGGGCCGACCTGCGCGCGGCGCTCGACGCCGCGCTGGCGGGCCGGCCCGTCGCGGCCGACCAGAAGCCCAGCGCGGGCTGCAACATCAAGTGGAAGCCCGGCCGCGAGCCGGACTATTTCAAGTAAAAGCCGATCCGATTCCCGCGCGCGTTTGACACCGGCCTCGCGCGCCGCTACACTAAAGCGGCTGGGGCAAAAATGGCGGCGGCGAAAAGGCGGCGGCGTTCGCGGGGACTTCTCTTCAGGGCCGTTGTCGCCGGCGTGGCCGCGTCGGCGCTCTACGTCCTCTGGCTGCCCGACGTGGCGCCGCTCAAGCGCGGCAACCCCCGGACGACTTCCTACATAGAGCTGCGCCGCCGGGCCGCGCGGCGTTCCGGCCGCCGTTTCCAGCCGCGCATGAGCTGGCTGTCCTGGGACCGCATCTCCCCGCACCTGAAGCACGCCGTGCTCGTGGCCGAGGACGACACCTTCTACCGCCATAAGGGCGTCGACTGGGACAGCGTCCGGGTCGCCTTGGAGAAGGACTGGGAGCTCAAGCGCCTGGCCTACGGCGGCAGCACCATCACCCAACAGGTCGCCCGCAACCTCTACCTGTCGCCGTCCAAGAATCCCCTGCGCAAGCTCAAGGAGCTGCTCATCGCCCGGCGCCTGGAGCGGGCCCTGGGCAAGAGGCGCATATTCGAGCTCTACCTCAACATAGCCGAGTGGGGCAAGGGCATCTATGGGGCCGAGGCGGCCGCCCAGGCCTATTTCGGCAAGTCCGCGCGGGACCTGACGGTGGATGAGTCCGTGGCCATGGCCGTGGTGCTGCCCAATCCCCGGCGCTGGAACCCGGCCGTGCAGGGCCGCTACGTGGCGCGCAACATGCGCCGGGTCATGGTGCGCATGCGCGCCTCGGGCTTTCTGCCCGAC
>JAQUMZ010000325.1 GCA_028717865.1 Elusimicrobiota bacterium
GAATGATCGACCGTCGAGATCAGCCTCGCCTTCGGGTCCAGGGTCTTCCAGGGACAGCCCTGTCGTCAACGACGACGGCCCAGTTGACACGGCTCGTCCATATCAGAGCCGGCTACAGTTCTCTCGCGGGCACATAAAAGGCGAAACAAAATTATTCTACCGCTTCCGTCGATGGGAGCTGGCCAACTGTCGTTTTCAGGTTAATACACCACACTCGACAATATGGCAGCCCTTGTTTGAACATGGCGATCTCGACATCATATTGTTCAATAAATACAAACATTTATTCCAAGCCACCTCCAGCGCTGGAGGTATGGCTAAAAGAATCGTTTGATTATCGATGTTTTTTCAAAGGCCGGTCGCCGTCCAACGCGAGGATGACGTGCAGGCGCCTACGCGCGTTCGCGGACCAAGAACCTCCAACGAGACTATCGCCAAGCCAGGGGCCCTGCAACATGACGGAACTTTTTCGAGGATCGATCGTATATATGGCATGGACCTTTCGAGACTGTCCGACGAAGCCCTGCTCGGCAAGGTTGAAGCGCTGGCCGAGACGGAACGCTTCAGCCTGATCGACTTGCTGCTTCACCTGGGCGAACTCGATCTGCGCTGCGCCTGCCAGAACCGGGGTTACGCCTCCGTATTCGCATACCTGACCCGCCGCCTCGGCTATGCCGAAAGCGATGCCATTCGCCGCGTGCGCACGGCGCGCGCGGTGCGCAAGTACCCTTCGATCCTGCGCATGCTGGCCAGGGGCGAATTGCACCTGGTCAGCGTGGCCATGCTTGAACCGTTGCTCACCTCTGAGAATCATGAGCGGCTGCTGCGTCTGGCGTCGCGCCGTTCGACGCGGGAGGTTGAACGCCTGGTCGCCGATCTGTCGCCAGCATCGATGGAGCCGCGGGACCGCATTCGACCATTATCCGCGCTTCCATCTCCGCCG
Organism: Elusimicrobiota bacterium; assembly: GCA_028717865.1. Lineage (GTDB taxonomy): Bacteria > Elusimicrobiota > Elusimicrobia > UBA1565 > UBA9628 > UBA9628. Next base: position 944 of record JAQUMZ010000325.1, read on the forward strand.
CCGCTTGCGTTTGCGCAGAGGCGCGTGGTATTCACCTTCGCCGCAAGCGAGCAGGTGCGGCATTGGTTTGACGAAGCCCGCGACCTGCTCCGGCACCGATTCCCCATGGGCCGCATGGAGGAGGTGATCGGAGAGGCCCTCAGGCGGTTGGCGGCGCAGGCGCGGCCCGCGAAGCCCAGCCCGCGCGCTCCGGCGGACCCCGACGCTGCGGCGAGCGACGAAGGGCGGTCGCCGCCTTCGCGGAGGAGGTCGGAAGGGAAAGCCCCGCCGGGACCCAAGCCGGCGCCGCCGGCGGCTCGCGGGAATAAAAAGCCGGCGGCCGCCTCGGCCCGAGGACGATATATTCCGAAATGGGTGAAGGACGAGTTCTGGCGGCGGGACGCGGGCCGGTGCGCCTATGCCGGTCCGGACGGCACGCGTTGCGGCGAGACGGCTTGGCTGGAATGGGATCATATCATCCCATGGGCGCTGGGCGGGCCCTCGCACGACCCGGCGAACATCCGGCTGCTTTGCCGGGCGCACAATCAAACGCTGGCGCGCCGCAGCTTCGGCGAAGCCAAGCCTTCGGCCGCCATGGGGTCCGATTGAATTCCCTGCCCGGAAGAATGAATCGCTCCGGCCGCGCATTTTTTGATAAAATCCCTGCTCGCCATGGATGGAACCAAGCCGCATCTAAGCGTCATCGTCCCGGTTTATAATGAGGAAGAGAACCTCCCGGGGCTGGGCGAGGAGCTGGAAGGGGCCCTCCGGAGCCTGGGCCGTTCCTACGAGGTGATACTCGTCGACGACGGCTCTACCGACGGCTCCTTCGCCGCCATGCGCGAGCTCGGCCGGCGCCCGGGTTTCAAAAGCCTGCGCCTGGGCCGCAACGCGGGCCAGACCGCGGCCCTCTCGGCCGGGATCAACCATGCCTCGGGCGAGTTCATCGTCATGCTCGACGCCGACCGCCAGAACGACCCGGCCGACATCCCCCGCCTGCTGGCCAAGAGCGAAGAGGGCTACGACGTGGTCAGCGGCTGGCGCCGGGACCGCAAGGATCCCGCCTTGACGCGCGTGCTGCCCTCCCGCTTGGCCAACGCCCTGATCTCATGGATCACGGGCGTGTCCTTGCACGATTACGGCTGCACGCTCAAGCTCTACCGCGCCCGCTACCTGAAGTCCCTGCGGCTCTACGGAGAGATGCACCGCTTCATTCCCGCCTTCGCCGGCTTCCTGGGCGCGCGCGTCGCCGAGCTGCCCGTCAATCACCGGCCGCGCGTCTTGGGGGCCTCCAAGTACGGCCTCTCGCGCACCTTCAAGGTCCTGCTGGACCTGGTCACCGTGAAGTTCATGGATTCCTACATGGGCAAGCCGATCTACCTCTTCGGAGGCAGCGGGCTGGCCATGGGCGCGCTCGGAGCCGCCATGGCCGCCTACACCCTCTACAACAAGTTCCATAACCACATCTTCGTCAAGGACCAGCCGCTGTTCCAGGTGTCGATATTCTTCGCCTTGGCCGGGCTGCAGCTGCTCCTTCTGGGCCTGGTGGCCGAGATACTCATCCGGGTCTATTTCGACATCACGGACAAGCGCCCTTACTTCATAAGGGAAACGGCCGGCTTCGATTGACTGCCCTTTGCGAATCGATTAGAATGACAGACTTGCAGTTCGATTTGAGCGAAGAAAACGGCACGGAACCGGCTGCCTTCAAGCGCCGGCTCGACGCGGCGCGCCTCCAGGATCTGCTGGCGGGCTGCGCGACGTTGACGGCCCCGGTCGAGCTGGCCTTGAGCGCCCGGCGGCAGGGCGGCCAGGTCGTCTTCAGCGGCTCGGCGCGGGGGGAGTGGGAGCTGCCCTGCGTCCGCTGTCTGGGACCGGCGCGCGCGCCCTTCCGCGCCGCGCTCGAGGGCGAGGCTCCCTTGTCGGGGGCGACCTTCGACGCCACGGAGGGTCTGCGCCAAGCCTTGCACCTGGCCTTGCCCCTGGGGCCGCGCTGCCGGCCGGACTGCCGGGGGTTGTGCCCGGAATGCGGCGCCGACCGCAACCAAGGGACGTGCGGCTGCCGCCCGGACGAATTTGCAGCGAGGAGAAACGATGCCTAATCCGAAACGGAAGCACACGCGTTCCCGCCGGGACAGCCGGCGGGCCCAGAACTGGCGCCTCGACGCCGTGACCGCCGGCGCCTGCCCTAATTGCAAGAACCTGCGTCCGCCGCACACCGTCTGCCCCAGCTGCGGCTGGTACAACGGCAAGCTCGCGGTCGCCCCTAAGCAGAAGAAGGCCAAGGGCGCCGAGGGCGGCAGCGCGGGCCAGGAGAAGCCCAAGTCATGAGCCCCGGCCGCCTGGCCGGCAAGACGGCCGTCGTCACCGGCGCCGCCCAGGGCATCGGGTTGGCCATCGCCCAGCTCTTCGCCCGGGAAGGCGCCGCCCTGGTCCTGGTCGACGTGGACGAGGCCAAGGCCGCCGAGGCCGCGGCCAAGCTCGGCGCGGCGGCGCTGGGCTTGAAGGCCGACGTCTCGCGCTACGCGGACTGCGAGGCCGTAGTGGAAGCGGCCCTGGCCAAGTTCGGCAAGATCGACGTCCTGGTCAACAACGCCGGCATCACCCGGGACAACCTGGTCCTGCGCATGTCGGAGCTCGACTGGGACGCGGTCCTGGCGGTCAATCTCAAGGGCGCCTTCAATTTCACCAAGGCCGTCTGCCGGCCCATGCTCAAGGCGCGCGGGGGGCGCGTGATAAACATCGCCTCCATAGTCGGCCAGCAGGGCAACGCCGGCCAGGCCAACTACTCGGCGTCCAAGGGCGGCCTCATCGCCCTGACCAAGAGCTGCGCCCGGGAGTTCGCCGCCCGGGGGGTTCTGGTCAACGACATCGCCCCCGGCTTCATCCG
>JAQUMZ010000326.1 GCA_028717865.1 Elusimicrobiota bacterium
ATTTGTCTTCGATAATCTGGTGCACCACGTCCAAGAGAGGGGGGACCTTTTGGATTTCGTCTATCACTACCGTGGCGGCGGTCGGGTTGCCGTCCACCAGCGCGCGCAACTGTTCCGGATGGCTGAGGTAGGTGCGATAGAGGCCAGGATCCAGGAGGTCAACTAATAGGGCGCCTGGGAAGTGTGACTTCAACCAAGTAGATTTCCCCGTGCCCCGTGGGCCGAAAAGGAAAAAACTGTCCAGGGGCGCTTTAAAAAAACGTCCTACTGTCTCCATAAATGCTTCCTTTTTGGCGACTGCATATCAATTATAACTGACCATGCGGGTTTTTGCAAGAGCGCAAAACGATGCATCCATCCGCAATCCGGTCGCAATTTCAATTGCCCCATCGGTCCATCAGCGGCCTCACCGTGCGATGCATCCCCCGTCGCGATGGGCGGGATGGCGCCGCAGCCGGTCGAGCATCGCGCCGCAGTAATTACATCTGAATTCCCTGGGCGACTCCTCGGCGGTCATAAGCTCCTCCATGGCCCTGGGCGTAAAGTCCCAGACATCCACGCCGACATTGATCACCCAGCCTATGCGCTTCCAATTCCCGTGAACGTGGCCGCACAGGAGGGATATCGGCTATTCCCGATGGTCTTGGCTGCCCGCATAGAGCCGATTATAACGGGCCTTGATGACGTCATCAAAATCCCGCTTCAGGTGGATGGGCAGCTCCGACCTGCCGACCGCCTCCCTGAGCCGCGCCTGAGCGCCGTGGAATTTCTCGAAGATATTTTCCAAGGCCTTCGCGTCGATTCCAAGGTTCTTCGCCAAGGTCTCGAAGTCCGACCGCTTTAGCTTGTCGTTCTTGCCGGCGATGGTCAACGCGGATTCAGTCTCTCGCGTAAGATATATCTTCGAGCAGACCAGGTCGTAGCAAGGCGCGAGCGCGATAATCTTGCCGCGCATGACCAGGGCCCAGTTCTTCAAATGCATGTCGCCGTTGCCGGTCAGGAAGCAGAACAGAACGCGCTCGAAAAAGTCTATGGAGTCGAGACCGACGTTCGTCGCGTGGGTCCGGATCGCCTTGCCGATCCGCTCGAGCGAGCCTCCGTATTTTTCGGTCGATTGCAGGATCTGGAACATCGTCTCATTCTGCAGTTTTTCATCGCCGGCCCGGTCGAACCTGGCTACGACGTAGCACGAAGACCCGTCGGCCATGGGCAAGAGCCCGTGGGGGGGCACCGGCAGGTCCAAGTCGGCCGCCATGCTCATGCAGAGATTTTCGTTCTGCGGGAGAGCCGGGAACTGATGGGGTTCGGGCTTCAGGATGTGCGTCCCGCCGGCCGCGACCACTTCAAGCCGCGATTTGTCGGCATTGAGCCGGACGGAGGCCTTGATCTGGACGCCGGAGATGGACATCCGCGCTCCGGTTTTGAGGACTTGGGCCGGCAGCTCGGCGAGGCCGAAGGCAATCGCGGGGACTCGCGTGGAGCCGAACAGCTCCTTGACGCACTCGCGATGATAGCGCCCCTCTTCATCGGCGATGGGCTTCGTGCAGCAAAGACAGCTAGCCATGCGATTCGTCCTCCAGCGGGCGGACGCTGACGGCGCCGACCGGGTCTTGTCCGGTGTGGAGCAGGAGGCGGAATTTGTCGTTCTTGTCGATCTTGGCCGCGGCGCACGTAAGATCGAGGAGCCAGCCCTCGGGCAGCAAGCCGTCGAAGAAGGGGAAGAGTTCTCTCGACTCGAATTTCTCCCGGCGCAGCGGCATGGCCAGGCTGATCGGCGCGGCGTCGGGGGCGGATAGATAATCGGCCTCGTAACGGAATTCATACCCTCCGGCCGTCTTCGTCAACAGGCCGGCGCGTTTGCCTTTGCAGAAGACCGCGGCGTGCCGTGGCTGGTCCATTGTCACTCGCGCGGCAGATCAACGGGGCCCAGACGCTTTCCGAAGAGGAAGAGCACCTTGTTGATCGTGTCGGTTCTCAGCGATGCCTTGCCCTGCTCCAAGTCGCGGATGAAGCGCAGGCCGACTCCGGCTTTAGCCGCCAGTTGGACCTGCGTGAGGCCGGCGTTCTTTCGTCTCTCCCTCACAAGATCAGCTATTGGGTTCGTTTTCATTTGCCTTGATTATACCCGATAGGATGCAACCATGCTTGGATTATATGCTAACAGGCTATAACGGGTATAATCATATAATTATTATACCCGATGGGGCTTATTTGTCAAGGCCTATACGGCATCTACGCCGTTCTGCTCATGCGGGTCCTATTGTTGCCTCACGGATTCTCCGAGTTGTCCGTGAGCCACCGAAATCTTTTCGGCGCCGATGAATTTAGCAAGGGAGCGCACGGCCCGCGCCGTGCCCGTCAGGGCCGCGGCGTCGGGCTTCGCGTCGAAATGGACGGCGCGCACCTCCAGGCGCCGCTCGGCGCGGTGGTTCTTGGGATCGAGACGTCCGATCAACCGGCCCTCGTGCAATATGGGCAGGGTGTAGTAGCCGTATATCCGTCGCGCGGCCGGCGTGTAAACCTCGATTTTGTAATCGAAGCCGAAGAGCGTTTTGGCGCGGCCGCGATGCCAGAGCAGGGAATCGAAGGGGCAAAGCAAAGTGGTGCCGGCGGTCTGCGGGGGAGACTCCAGCGCGGGGATATCCTCCCACAGGGCGAACCAGCGGCCAAGCCTGCCCTCCACGGCCACCTCGACGACTTCGCCGTCCTTTACCATGGCGGCCAGGGCGCGTCGTCGCGTCGCGGGTTCCAAGCGCGGGAAGGTGAGGTAGCGGGCGAGGTCAGCATCGGCCGCCGCGCCCAGGGCGTGCAGGGTCTTCCTCAGATGCCAGCGCGGAAAGGAGTCCCGCGTCACCGGCCGGGCGTGGGGCAGCACCCGCGCGGCCAAATCGTAGATCTTCTGGAAGTGCCGGCGCGAGTGCACGGCCAGGCGCCCGCTCATCCAGAGGTAGTGCAGGGCGTGATGGGCGGGCTTCCAGTCCCACCAGCCCTGGCCGCCTCCCCGCGCGAAGGCTGAAGCGGCAAGCGGCCCGCGCCGGCGGATTTCGCCCTCGACCCGGCGCAGGACCCGGGGACGGGCCCGGATCCAATTCGACCAGCCGCTTGAGCGCAGGTGAAAATCCGCCATGGCGCGGCGCCAGCCGGCGAGGTCCGAGGCCGCCACCAAGCAGGCGGCGTGCGCCCAGTATTCGACCAGGGCGCGTTGCCCGTAGACCATGCGGTCGAGGGCGGCCTTGTCGTAGGGGCCGAAGCGGCTCCAGAGCGTCAGGTAATGGGCGCGCTCAAGCACGTTGATCGAGTCGAGCTGCAATCCGCCCGCGTCCTCTACGAAGCGCGTCAGGGAATCCTTGCCCAGCGGCCGGGTCAGGGGGTGGTCCAGATGCTGGCGGCGCAAGAAGAGCCTGGCTGCCGCCTCGACCGGGATGGCCTTCATGGCGTCCGCGCGCCGGCGATGTCGCTACGAAAGACGGCCGTGTCGGCCTCGTCAAAACCATTCTTCGCATAAAATCCCCGGCGATAGCTTTCCCGTTTCCTGTTGGTAAGCAGTTCTATCCTGAGCGCGCCTCTCCGTCTCGCGAGCTCATGCGCCGCGCGCAGAAGCTCGCGGCCGACTCCTTGCCCCCGCGCTGCGTTGGAGACGACGAGTTCGTCTATGCGGAATAGCCGGCCGGCGATATGCAGCATCGGCCTCAGCGACCAAGCCAGCAGGCCTATCAGCCGGCCTTGACGGCAAGAGACGAATATCCCGGAGTCGCGGTCGCGCAAAACGCCGCCGAAAGCCCGCCTGAAA
>JAQUMZ010000327.1 GCA_028717865.1 Elusimicrobiota bacterium
CACCTTGGCCGACCGCCAAGGGCGCGCCTTGCGGCTCGTGCTGCGCGACGGCCGGAACCGCTCGCGGCGGCTCGACGGCCGGATCTTCACCGCGGTCCGGCTGGCCAAGAGGCGCGGCTTGGCGGCGTCCAGCGCCGGGGTCAACGGACGGGACAAGCTCTTCAACGCCGAGGTCGTGCGCAGGCTGCTGGGGATAAATCCCGTCCGTCTGGAGGCGGGGTTCGCGCGTGGGCCGTGCGTGAGCCTGGCGGTACCGGACGATCTCGGAAACTTCATCTCGGACGTCTATGCCGTCATCGTCGTCAACCAGTACGACGCCGGGGACCTGGGCGGCCTGACGGTAGTCGACGCCGGAGCCAATATCGGCCTGTTCTCCCTTTACGCCTGCCTGCGGGGCGCGCGCCGGGTGCTGGCCTTCGAGCCGGTGGCGGAGACCTTCGCCCTGCTGCGCGGCAACGTCGCGCGCAGCGGCGTGACGGACCGGGTCGTCTGCTTTCCCGCGGCGCTGGGGCGCGCCCGGGGCAGCGGCCGGATGTTCTGCAACACGCGCGGTGATGGATCGGCCCGACTCTCCCGGATGAGCGCTGCCGCGGGCCGCCGGCTGGGCTACGAGGCCGTCCGGCGGACGCAGATCCTGGCCCTCGACGACGTGGTCCGGGAGCGGGTCGATTTTCTGAAGATCGACGTGGAGGGACAGGAACGCAACGTCCTGCTGGGCGGGCGCGGGTTGATCGCGCGGAACAAGCCCGTGATATCCATGGCGGCCTACCATCGCCGGGAGGATTCGCGGGTCCTGCCCCGGACCCTCCTCGGCATACGCGGCGATTATCTGATAGGGGTCAATTCTTTCGCCGAGAGGGATTTCATTTGCCGGTGAAGAGTCGGCCGCGGCTCCGGGCCGGCCAGCAAACCGGAGCGCGCGGCGGCCATGCGGCGCAGGCTCTCATTGTAGCGGTGGAAGGCGGGGTGGCGGCCGCGCCACGATTCCAGGCGGCGCCGCAGCCGCGCCATGGCGTCGCGCAGTTCGCCGGCCGCCCGCGGATCGGCCGGTCCGCGCTTCTGCGACTCGGCGCGCCAGGCCAGGTTGAGCAGGCCGAGGGGGCGGCCGAGGAGGATGCTTTTCACGATGACTTCCGCCGCGGCCCGCAGGCCTTGCCGCAGAGCCTTCAGCTCCGCGCCGCTCCAGGGGCGGCCGTCGCCGAGCAGCTCGAGCTTGGCCCAGGAAAAGCCGCGCCGGCGCGCCGCCTCCAGGCGGCGGCCCAGGCGCGCGGCGTCCCGGCGGCCGAAAGCCACGAGTTGATAGGTCCGGTCCGGATCCGACAGGGGGGAGCAGGACCGGGGCGCGGGCAGGCCCAGGAATATCCCATGGTCTACCGGGAAGAACCACGGATCCGGCAGGCAGCCGGCCGTGCGGGCCTCGATCGCCACCCGGACGTTTTTCCCGAATTGGCGCGCCTTCAAGACCGCGTAGAGTCCCGCGTTCTCCGCCACGTCCCTGGCCGCGGCCGGGTCGGAAATCCGCAGCAGCAGCTCTTTGTCGTCTCCCGGCGCCTCAAGGCAGCGGGCCAGGGCCCGGCCGCAGCGCGACAGCCGGTCGGGCCCGGCCGCCGGGACGGCGACGGCGAGCCAATGGCGGGCGGACGCGGGCGCGCCGCGCCGGCGCGGCGCGAAAAGGCCGGCGCGGCGCAAGATCGGTATATGGTTCTGCACCCTGGTCAAGGCCCCGAATTCGCGTCCCAGCAGGGCTTCCAGTTCCTCGACTCCCTGCCGCATGACCAGGGGATTCAGCCCTTGGATGCGGGCGTAAAAATACCGGTCCAGGGCAGCGGGTTGGCCGGGCATGCCGCGCCGGACCTCGGCCTGGACGCGCGCCAGCCGCGCGAGGTTTATGCCGCGGCGCGCGTCGCCCACGGCCGCGCGGGAGTCTTGGCCCAGGCCGCAGAGCGTTTCGCAGGGGAAAAAGCGGCCGTCCGGCGCCAGGCATATCCGATTGAGGGACGCTGCGCTGTCGGAGCCCAGATTGGACATGAAATAGGCATCGAGCGCGTCGCAGCCGCCTTTCCGCTCCAGTTCGGCTCCGAGCTCGCCCGCGCGATATTCCCGAAAACCGGCCAGGGCCCGGCGCGCCTCGTCCAGGCGCTGCGGAGTCCATTGCTCGTAAGCGTCGAAGCGCAATTCGATGCGTCCCAGGCCCAGGCGGCGCAGGTCCCCGACGCTGGCCGCGATGCGCGGCATGGCGCCGGGGGTCACGGTCACGACGGTGCGCATATATTCGACCAGGGGCCGGGGCAGACGTCGCAGGTTGCGGGCCACGGCCTCGAAAACCGAGGCGCCGGGACGGTGACGGAACCTGCGCCCCGCGTCGTTGACGGCCTGGCCGCCGTCCAAGCTCAAGATCGCCTCGACGCCGTTGTCCTTGAGCCGCTGCAGCCGGTCCCGGGTCAGCAGGGTGCCGTTGGTGGAGACTAGGATGTCGATTCCCTCCCGGCGCCGGCGCAGGTAGTCCACGGCCCGGGACAGGGTCGAAAATTCCAGAAAAGGCTCTCCGCCCGTGAAAGAGACGACGAGCTTCCGGCGCCGATCCGCGCAGGCGAGGAATGCCTTCACGGCGCGAACCAGGTTCGGGAAACTCAAAGACACCGGCCGGGGGCGGCTCACCAGGGTTTTGGATGAGCAGTAGCCGCAAGCCAGGTTGCAGCGGCTGGTCAGGAACACCTCCAAGCGCTGCAAGGTTGGACGGGGCATAAGCTAAGCGCCACCCGAGAATAGCGCGCTGGCGCGTCCGCGAGCCAAGCCGGCCCGGCAGGCGCGGCCGCCGGAGGGCGTTTCGAGCAGCGCCTGCCGCAGCCGCAGCCGCAGCCAGGCCCGCGCGGTCGGCGGGTCGACGGCGCCTTCCGGCGCCGGGACCAGGCCGCGGCGCCAGTCGCCGGCCGGAACGCGGCGCGACTCGTAGCCGCGGACGGAGAGGCTGAAAGGGGCCAGGTACCAGTTGCCGTGGCGGTCCGAGCATAAACCCCGCCGCAGGGGATTCTCGCGTCTTTCGGTGGGTTTGCCCCGCAGCCGGGTCGCGATATCGTCGAGGCGCCGGCGCGACAACGCCGACTCGAGGCGCTCCAGGTCCTGGACGGAGGCGGTCTCCTGAAAATAGGCGATGGCATGCGCCTCGAGGAACCGGAGATTTTCTGCGGACACGGTTTGAGGTCCCGATATAATAAGGATCTCCAGGCGCTTGGCCAGCTTCCCGGCCTTGAGCATGGCGTAGAGCGACAAGGCGCCCATCAGCTCGAAATCCCGGTCCACGGAATACGGATGGAATATGATGCGCTTGGCCGCGCCGGGGGAATGCAGCAGCAGGTCCGCGGCCTCGCGCAACTCGGCCAATCCAGGGAAGCCCACCAGGCCCTTGCTGCAGGCGCAGGCGGCGGGGCCCGGCGCGTCGGTGAGGTTCAGGCGCAGGCAGCACAGCTCTTGGTCCGTCGTGTGCCGGGGGGGATGGCTGAAGTCCCCGAAAGCCGCGTCGCTGGAAAGGATATCGAGGAAGCGCTCCAGGCGCAGGAAATCGCCCAGCCCATCGTAAAAGGCCTTGAACGCCTCCCGGGCGCCGGAGAACATGACGCGGGGGTCGAGGCGCTTGAGGCGCACCGCGAAGTAGAGCATCATGGGGTTGGGGACGTATTCCAGCAGGCCGCAGCCCCGGTCGTGGGCCAGGATATGGAGCACCGCTTCTTTGCGCAGGGACTTCATTTTCTG
>JAQUMZ010000328.1 GCA_028717865.1 Elusimicrobiota bacterium
ATGGTCGCCGTCGCGCTGGCCGTGCTGCTGGGGATGTGGATGGAGCGGTTCGTCATTATCGTGGTATCCCTCTACAACGACTATCTGCCGTCGTCGTGGCTGCTCTACAAGCCGACCCTGGTGGATTTCGGCATACTGCTCGGCTCTTTCGGCTTCTTCTTTACGTTCGTGCTTCTCTTCTCGCGCATGCTTCCGGTCATAGACACGACCACGCTCAAGAAGGCCCTGCCCGGGGCCCAGCCGGAGGCCGGGGATGCCTGAGGCGCGGCTTTTCGGCGTGGCCGGCATCTTCGGCGAGCCGTGCCGGCTGCTCGAGGCGGTGGCGCGGCTCAAGGCTTCCGGCTGGGAGCGTTTGCAGGCCTACACCCCCTATCCGGTCCGGGGCTTGGAGGGGGCCTTGGACGTGAAGCGCTCCCCGTTGGCGGGCACGGTCCTGGCCATGGCCTTGGCCGGGACCGCGCTGGCATGGCTCATGCAGTGGTGGATGAACGGCGTGGATTATCCGACCGTGGTTGGCGGGAAGGACCCGCGATCCTGGCAAGCCTTGGTGCCCATCATGTTCGAGGTCATGGTCCTATTCTCCTGCCTTACGGCGGCCTTGGGCATGCTGTTTCTGTTCAACCGGCTGCCCCGGTTCGGGCATCCGGTGTTGGAAGCGGGGCTGGGGCGGTTCACGACCCGCGACAAGTTCGCCCTGGTCGTCGAGGCCGGAGCGGCGGCTTTCGACGCCGAGGCCGCCCGGCGCGCCCTGCGCGAGGCGGGCGCGGAAACGCTCATGAACATCCCGGTGCCCGCGCCCGCGTTCGTGGGCTTGCGCGGCCTCCTGCGCCTGGCCGCGGCGGGCGGGGCGCTGGCCGCGGCCGGCGGGGCGGGCATGTATTGGCTGATCAAGCTCTGGCCGGTGCTGCCGCCTATGTCGCACATGCTGGTCCAGCCGCGGCTCGATGCCCAGATGTCCAGCGCCTTTTTTGCCGACGGCCGCGGGATGCGGCCGCCCGCCGAGGGCTCGGTGGCCAGGGGCCGGCTGGCCGAGGCTCTCGTATCCAGCCGTACGGCGGCCGGCCTGGCCGCGCCCTTGCCCGTTACGCCGGCGGTTCTCATGGCGGGCCGCCGGGCCTTCGAGCGCACCTGCGTGGTCTGCCACGGCCCCGTGGCGGACGGGACATCCCTGCTGACCCCCGCCTACGGAGCCGTGCCGGCCAACTTGCAGGCCCGCAAGTTCCTGGCCTATTCCGACGGCATGATCTACGAGCGCATCCTCCGAGGCCACAACGCCATGCCCGGCTACGCCTGGGCCTTGGACGACGACCGGCGCTGGGCGGTCGTGCGCTACCTGCGCGCGCTGCAAAGGGCCCAACACGCCAAGGAGTCGGACCTGCCGTGAACAAGCGGGATATCGCCGCGGCCGCCGCGATCCTGGGCGCCTTCGGGGCGGGGGCCTGCTACCTCGGCCCCGGACCCGAGCGGTTTTGGATAAATTGGCTGGTCTGGACCCTCATGCTGCTGAGCGCCGGCCTGGGAGCCTTGTTCCTGACCGGCGTGGAGCATCTGAGCGGCGCGCGCTGGAGCGTGCCCCTGCGCCGTTGCGCCGAGAGGGTGTCGGATCTCGTGGTGCCCGGCTCGGCGGCCTTGCTGGCGGCCTTGCTGTCCCTGCCCGTCCTCTATCCCTGGGCCCGGCCGGGAGGCGCGCCGCGTCTCGCGCCCGAGCTGCGCGCGGCCTGGCTCAACGTTCCCTTCTTCTCGCTGCGGACCGCGGTTTGCGCCGGCCTTTGGCTGCTCTGTTGGCGGATCCTGGCGGGCGGTTCGCGGCGCCAGGACCGCTCCCGCGATCCCGCCCTGACCCTGCGGGCCAGGCGCTGGGCCGCGGTCTACATGGCCGTTTTGGGATTCAGCCTGCTCTTCGTCGCCTACGACTGGATCGTGAGCCTTGAGCCGGAGTGGTACAGCGACGTGATCGGAGTCTATCTGTTCGCCGGAGCGTTCCTGTCGGGCGTGGCCGCCTCCAGTCTGGTGGTGGCGCGGCTTCTGCGCGCCGGCCGCCTGCCCGGGGTGCGCTTCGACCACGTCTACAGCCTGGGCGCCTGGCTCTTCGCCTTCACGGTGTTCTGGTCCTATATCGCCTTCGCGCAGTACCTGCTCATGTGGTACGCCAACCTCCCCGAGGAGGTATTCTGGTACAAGCAGCGCACCCAAGGGCCCTGGCAAGCGGCCGCCCTGGCCCTGGCCGCCCTGCACTTCCTCATCCCATTCTTCGCCTTGCTGCCGGTCGACGCCAAGGGCGACCTGCCGGGCCTGCGCCGCTGCGCGCTCATCGTTCTGGCCGCGCAGTTTTTGGACCTCTACTGGCTGATCTTCCCCGCGGTCTGCCCCCGCCCGGTCTTTTCCTGGCCGGAGGCGTGCTTCGCGCTGCTTTTCATGGGAGCGGCCGCACTTTGGCTGCGGCGCTCCCTGGGCCGGGACGCGGACATGCCCGTGGGCGACCCTTTCCTGAAGGACGGCCTGGAGTTCCGCCTGTGAGGTGGTCCGACTACGGCACGCCCGAGGACTACCGGCGCATGGCCGGGGCGCTGGCGGTCGTCTTGATCGCGCTCGCGGGCCTGGCGGTCTTCGACATCATCGTCATACCAGGCTTGCGCGGCGGGGCGGCGCCTTACCGCGGGCCGGACGCGCCCCTGGGCAAGACCGGCTGGCTGGATGTCTCGGAACAGCCTGCTACGCGCGGATATATGCCCGCGCCCGTGGATTTGCGCGCGCTGGAGCGCTCCACGCCCCGGCTCCTGGAGCGGGGCCGAACGATCTTCGCGCGCGTTTGCGCCCCGTGCCACGGCCCCCAAGGCCGGGCCGACGGCCCGGCCGCGTCGAGCCTGCGGCCGCCGCCGCGCGATTTCACCCGGCCCACGGGCTGGAAGAACGGCTACGGCCCCGCGGACATCTTCCAGACCATCAGCCGCGGCGTGCCGGGCAGCGCCATGGCGTCTTTCGACTATCTCCCGGCCGAGGACCGCATCGCCTTGGCGCGCTTCGAGATGTCGCTGGGGAAATTTCCGCACCCGGCCCAGAAGGCCAAGATAGAGAAGCTGGCCGAGGGGTTCAAGTCCGAGCGGGTGCCCAACAAGATCCCGGTGAGCCTGGCCATGGAGAAGCTCGAGCAAGAGGCGTCCAAAATCCCCGATCTGGGCGAGGCCGGGGCCCCCGCCGTCCTGGACCGGCCCCGGGCCGCGCTCTGGCTGAGCCGCTCCACGGCCTGGCGCGCGGGGCCGCGGGCCCTGGCGGAGGCGGCCTGCCTGCAGGCCCAGGACAACGGATTCTCCACCTCGGCCGCGGCGCTGAGCGCCGGCGATTGGCGGCGAATATACGGGGAATTCATGGCCTGGAGGAGGGAATCATGATGCGGCGCGTCGCGGTTCTGCTGCTGGCGGCCTCGGCCCTGGCCGCGGCCGCGGTCGAGGTCGACGAGAAGCTGGGCGGCCAAGTGCCCTTGAACGCGGAGGTCTTCGACGAGGAGGGGCGCCGGACCGCGCTGGGGCGCCTGATCGACCGGCCGACCATCCTGACCTTGAACTATTTCTCCTGCGTTGGGTTGTGCAATCCGCAGCTCAACGCCTTGGTGGACACCCTCAACGCCATACCCTTGCGGCCGGGCCGCGACTTCAAGGTCCTGACCTTCAGCTTCGACGAGCACGATACGCCCCCGTTCGCCAGGATGAAGCGGATAAACTACCTCAAGCAACTGCGCCGCCCCTTCCCG
>JAQUMZ010000329.1 GCA_028717865.1 Elusimicrobiota bacterium
GCGCCAGCCCTCCGACCGGCGCATACACGCCATCGCCGCGGCCCTGGAGTCAGGACTCGGGGTGGAGCGAATAGCCGAGCTCACGCGCATCGACGCGTGGTTCCTGCACCGGCTCAAGCGCATCGTGGACATCAAGTCCCTATTGCAGGGCCGCAACCTCGCGCGCGTCCCAAAGGAGCTTTGGCTCCGGGCCAAACGCGCGGGCTTCTCCGATTTGCAGATCGCGCGTCTCCTGCAGGCCGCCCAGCCCTCCGAGCGCGCCTCCGAGCGCGCCGGGCGCGTCCGGTCCCGCCGCAAGGAATTGGGCGTCATCCCGTTCGTCAAGCAGATCGACACCCTGGCCGGGGAGTTTCCCGCGCGCACCAACTACTTCTACCTGACCTACCACGGCAGCGAGCACGACCTGCCCCCGCAAACGGGCGAGAAGCAGGTCCTGATCCTGGGCAGCGGCGCCTACCGCATCGGCAGCTCGGTGGAGTTCGACTGGTGCTGCGTCACGTGCGCCCGGACCCTGTCCCGACTGGGCTACCGCACGATCATGCTCAACCACAATCCCGAGACGGTGAGCACCGATTACGACATGTGCGACACCCTCTATTTCGACGAGCTCAGCCTCGAACGCGTGCTCGATATCGCCGAGCTGGAGGAGCCCCTGGGCGTCGTCGTATCCATGGGCGGACAGATCCCCAACAACCTCGCCCTGGACCTGCACCGCCGGGGGCTCAAGATCCTGGGCACCGCCGCGGAGTCCATAGACCGCGCCGAGGACCGGCACAAGTTCTCGGCCCTGCTCGACCGCCTGGGCGTCGACCAGCCGCAATGGCAGGAGCTCAGCAGCCCCGAGGAGGCGCGGCTCTTCGCCCGGAAGGCGGGCTATCCCGTGCTGGTCCGCCCGTCCTACGTCCTCAGCGGCGCCGCCATGAGCGTAGCCACCTCCGACGCGAGCCTCGAGCGCACCCTCGGCCGGGTGGCCGGGGTTTCCGCGGAGCATCCCGTGGTCATCAGCAAGTTCATCACCCAGGCCAAGGAGATCGAGATCGACGCCGTGGCCCGCGACGGGCGCGTGCTGGCCTACGCCGTCTCCGAGCACATCGAGAACGCCGGCATCCACTCCGGGGACGCCACCCTGGTCTTCCCGCCGCAGAAGCTCTACCTGGAAACGGTGCGCCGGATCAAGGCCATCACGCGCGAGATCGCCCGGGCCCTGCGCATCAACGGCCCCTTCAACATCCAATACATCGCCAAGGACAACCAGGTCAAGGTCATCGAGTGCAACCTGCGCGTCTCGCGCAGCTTCCCTTTCGTCTCCAAGGTCTCGGGCGTGGATCTCGTCGAGATCGCCACCGAGGCCATCATGGGGCTGCCGGCCGAGCGCGCCAACCCCTCCGCCTTCGAGTTGGAGCACGTGGGGGTCAAGGCCCCGCAGTTCTCCTTCACCCAGTTGCGCGGGGCCGATCCCGTGCTCGGCGTGGAAATGGCCTCCACCGGCGAGGTGGGCTGCCTGGGCGACGACGTGCACGAGGCTTACCTCAAAGCCCTTCTGTCCGTGGGCTTCCGCGTCCCCAAGGAGAACGTGCTGCTCTCGACCGGACCGCTGGAGAGCAAGGCCCGCTTCCTGGCCTCGGCCCGCAAGCTGCGCGAGATGGGCTACACCATCTTCGCCACCCGGGGCACCGCGGACTTCCTGAAATGGAACGGGGTCGAGGCGATCCCCCTGCACTGGCCCTTGGAGCCGCAAAAACCCAACGTGCTGGACCACATCCAAAACCGGCGCATCGAACTGGTCGTCAACATACCCAAGAGCGACGAGGAAGACGAGCTGAACAACGACTACATCATCCGCCGCGCCGCCGCGGACTACGGCGTGCCCCTGATCACCAACCTGCAATGCGCGGAACTCCTGGTCGAGGCGCTGCCCAAGGCCCGCAACGGGATGAAGATCCGCAGTTGGGCGGAATACTTCGCCTCCGAGCCCGCCTGACAAAACCAGCGCGTGAGCGCAGCGAGCGCGCAACCGGCGCCCCCACAAGAGGGGGGCGGCGGGGCCGTTAGGGGTGGCCCAGCGCCGCGTGGTCGTTTGACGGCATTCGTCCCCCGACGGAACAGACGGCCCCCGCGGGGGGCCGTCTGGATTCGCGATGCTGCGCATCGCGAATGGCTTAACAGCAGTGGCCCGCATGCCGTAAACCGAGCGCGGCGCGCCGTCCAGCGCCGCGCAACCGCCGCCCCCATAAGGGGGGCGCCGGTTCCGTTAGGGTGGTCCATTGCCGTGTAGTCATTTGACGGCATTCGTCCCCCGACGGAACAGACGGCCCCCGCGGGGGGCCGTCTGGATTCGCGATGCTGCGCATCGCGAATGGCTTAACAGCAGTGGCCCGCATGCCGTAAACTGAGCGCGGCGCGCCGTCCAGCGCCGCGCAACCGCCGCCCCCATAAGGGGGGCGGCGGTTCCGTCGGGGTGGCTATCGTCCCCCTGAGCCCGCCGGAGTAGGGACTTGCGCGGCCCGAAGAGCTAAAATCGGCCGCGCGATGGGACTTTCGCTCAAACTGCGCTTCCTGGCGTCGGGAGCCTTGATTATCGGGGTGGTCTGGATTTTCGCCGCGTTGGCCCTGCGCGGCCAGCGCGCCAGCGCGGCCCTCGTGCGCGAGACGCTCTCCCGCGACGTCTCCGCCCTGAGCCTGGCCTTCGCGCTCAAGCACGACTTCGTGCTCTACGACGACCTGGTCTTCCGCTTCCTCGCCACCGGAGACGAGGGCCTCCTGGCGGAGAATCGCCGCCTGCGCTCGCGCCTATACGCCGGCTTCGCGCGCCTGGAGGGGACCGCCTCCGATCCCGGGGTCACGGCCATACTCGCGCGGCTCAAGACGGAAAGCGGCGGCTATTTCTCGGGCGTCGGACGGATACTGGCCACCGCTCCGGAGGGGGTGGTCCCCGAGACGGGGACCTCCTTTTTCAAGGCCTACGGCTGGTCGCGCCGCGTGCTGGCCCAGAAAAAGTCCGTCGACCTGCTTTCCGCCAAGGGGCGGCGCCAGCTCGGCCTCGTCTATTCGCTCTGCGACGATCTCGTGCGGCTGCAGCGGGACCGCCTCCGGCGCTCCGCCCAGGACATCCGCCGGGACCTGGACCGCGGCGAGCTCGCGATCCGCCGGGGAGGCGCGGCGGCCCTGGCCGTCGTCGTCCTGGCCGGGCTGCTGCTGGCGCTTCCCATCCTGGCGCCCCTGCGCGGCCTGGAAGCCGGAATCCAGAGCATCATGGCCGGCTCGCTCGATTCCGAGATCGCGCCCCGCGGCCCCGCCGAACTCAGCCGCATCACCCAGGCCTTCAACGCCATGACGCTCCGGCTGCGCGAGAAGCAGGAGCAACTGGTCAAAGAGAGCATAACCGACGCCCTGACCGGGCTTTCCAATTTCCGTCATTTCCAGGAACAGCTCCAGGTCGAGACGGAGAGAGCCCAGCGCTACGGCCGCCCCCTGTCCTTGCTGCTCATCGACGTGGACCACTTCAAGTCCTATAACGACGCCCACGGCCATGAGTCGGGCAACGCGATCCTGCAGGCCGTCGCCCGCATCCTGCGCGATTGCCTGCGCCCCAGCGACCTGCTGGCCCGCTACGGAGGCGAGGAGTTCGTCGCCCTGCTGCCCGAGGCCGACAAGACGCGGGCCCTGGCCGCGGCCGAGCGGCTGCGCCAAGCCCTGGCCGCCCGGCGCTTCCCGGGCCAGGAATCCCAGCCCTCCGGGCGCC
>JAQUMZ010000330.1 GCA_028717865.1 Elusimicrobiota bacterium
GTCATCCGCAACGTGCATTTTGGGGCCTACAGCATGGCCAGCTTCCTGCCCGTGGGCCCGGTCATAGACAAGACCGACTACTCGACGATCTACACTTGGACCTCGCTAATGCGCGCCCTGCTCATGGGCCTCATCCCCCTGCTCTATTTGAGCGGAGGGCTCAGCTTCGGGGTCCTGGCCATAATAGTGGCCCTCAACCCGATCTTCCAAAGCCTCATGACCAACGCCGACTCAGCCGGACGGGCCAGCATCATGGGCCGCGACGAGAACGTGGTCCGGGCGGGAACGGCCTTCGGCATCAAGGCCGGGGCCATCGCCGGACTCTTCAGCCCGTTCCTGGCCGCTTACGCGGTCGGCCTGCTGGCCGCCGCCTTCGGCGAGCCCGGCGGCTACGCCATCGCCTACGCGGGCTACGCGCTGTCGCTGCTCGTGGCGGTGCCTTTCCTGAAGTTCCTAGTCCGCGACCCCCGCCACCACGATCCCGAGGTGGCGCAGAAGCCTTCCCGCAACCCGCTGAACATCATCCAGCCCTTGCTCGTCGCGCTGCGTGCGCCGCTGGCCATCGGCCGCGCCATCTGGGGCAGGATGACGGGCAAAGGCCGAGCGTCGGCCGCGGCCGCCGCCCGGAAGGCTCCGGAGGAGGCGGCCCGACCCGGTATCAGGGAACGGGCGGCCCGCTTCTTCGACCGCTGGGAGGCCACCGAGGGCCTGTCCGTGATCCTGCGCTCGGACACCTTGATGTTGCTCATGGCCATCACCGCGGTGGAATTGTTCCTGGCCGACGCCCTGACCTTCGTGGTGCTGCCCAACTACATCATAGACGTCATCCAGCCGCAGGCCGCCCTGGCCTCCATCCCGGTCATCGGCACGATGCTCGGCACCAAGGCCGGGATCATGGGGCTCATGCTCACCTGCGCCTCGCTGGGGTCGTACCTGGGCACGCAATGGATCAGCGGCGCCAAGGGCGATCTCAAGATCAAGCGCCTGGGCTCGGGCTTCTTCTACCGCATGGCCGCGGTGGGCTCGGCCTTCTTCTGGACCATGATGATCCCGACCTTCCTGGCCGCGCCCGGAGCGGCGTTGTCCTTGCCCGTGTTCTTCGCGAGCCTGGGCATATTCCTGGGCATGGAACTGCTGACCCGCCTCTTCCACGCCCCGCTCATGACCGTCATGGCGCCCGTGCAGCGCAAGGAGATTCCCAACGACAAGGTGGGCAAGGTCTACGCGGCCTTCACCATGCTCAACGTGGGGCTCATGGCCCTGGGCGGCCTGGTGTTGGGCTTCGTAGTGGACGCCGTGCCCATCGCCACGGCCGTGCTGGTCGTTTCCCTCGGGGTCAGCGTCACCGCGCTGCTGCAGTGGCTGAGCCCCCGCTGGCTCAACCGCATCAACCCCGCGGGTTGGGAAAAGGGCGAGAAGCGCGACGGAGCCTAGGCTTCCTTCAGCGCGGCCAACTCGCTTTTGGTCCGTTCCCTCATGCGCAGGGCGCCGGCGAAGCACTTTTGGGCGCAGATGGAGCAGCCCACGCAGCGCTCCGGGTCGGTCCGGGGCAGCTTCTCGGCGTCGAGCGCGACGGCCCCGTAGGCGCAGCGCGTGCAGTTGCCGCAGTGCCGGCAAAGCTCCTCGCGCACCTCCGATATCTTCTTGCGCGCAGACAGCTCCATGAAACCGGTCACGGGATCGGGCAGGGCCCGGCCGATGAGCCCGGCCACCGAGGCGATGCCGCGCTCGGCCATCAGATGGCTCAGGCCCGAGTGCAGTTCCTCGACTATCCCGCAGCCGTGCTTCATGACGATGGTGCAGAACTGCACGGTGCGAGCCCCCAGGGCCAGGAAATCGGCCGCGGCCTTGTAGTCCATGGGTCCGCCGTTGCCCGAGACCGTCACCCCCAGCCGGGAGACGTTGGCCAAGGTCAGGTTGGAGATGGGCAGGACCCCCTCGCCGCTCATGCCCACGACCACGCCCTCCTCCCAGGAAGCCTTGGCGCCGCGGCGGAAGGCCAAGGTCGGGAAGGTGTTGGCGAGGGTCACGCCCGCCTTGGCGCCGCGATGACGGTCGAAGACCTTTTTTATCGCCGCGATGATCGGATAGATCGAGGTGACCGCCGCGGTCAGCTTGAAGAGCTTGGGCACGTCGGGATCGCCCGCCTCCAGGACCCACCCTATGATCTTGGCGGTCAGCTCGGCGTCCTGGGAGACGATGTCGCCCTTGGTGCCGTCGCCGCCTTGGGGGCAGGAGAGGCTGTACTCGACGCCCATGGCCCCGCTGGCCTCGAGCTTGCGCGTGTTGGACTGCCAGCCCTTGCTGTCGGAGTCGTCGCGGCCGCTGACCGGACCGCCCGTGGAGGCCATGGTCAGACGGTCGGGATATTCCTTGACCAGGCGCTCGATCTCGCGGCGCACCCGCTCGAGCGCGTGGCCCGAGACGTTGTCGCAGTTGGCGTAGGTCGCCGGCGAGAAGGCGAACATGTACTCGGAAGGGATGTGAATGGGCGCGCCGTCGAAGGCCGTCTTCATGACGCCGCCGGACCAGCCCGCCTCGTAGGCCCGCTTCATGGCCTCGTAGCCGTCCGAGGGCGGCGCGGCCGAAAGCAGGAAAGGCGAGCGGATGCGCCGGCCGAAGAAGACCGTCTCCAGGCTCACGGGCACGAGCCGCCGGCCGGCCAGCACGGCGCGGGACTTGACCTTGCGCTCCACCTTCGGCCGGGGGGCGCGCTCCAGGAAGGACCAGACCTCCTGGGCGGCGTTCTTGCCCGCGGCCACGGCCTCGACCACCGTGGTCGGGCCGTTGTCCATGTCGCCGGCGACGAACACGTTCCGGCGCGGTTGAATCTTCAGGGAAGGCCGGCCGCCCACCGCGATTATCACCGCGTCTATGTCGGGCCGCAGGCCCTGCGAGCCGGGAACGGGCTTGACCTCGCGCGGATGGAACTTGCGGCCGCGGGGCAGGCTCATCTTGACGGTGCGCAGGCCGCGGACCTTGCCGTCCCGGACCACGATCTCGGTCACGGCGACGCGCCCCGAAACCTGGGCCCCGCAGTCCCGCAAGCCTTGCAGCTCCTTGTCGGTCAGAGGCAACTCGGAAAGCTTCTCCAGGCAGAAGAGCTCCACCTGGGCCGCCCCGGCCTCGGCCGCGGCCTGGGCGCAGTCCGCGGCCACCGCGCCGCCGCCGACCACGGCCACGCGCCGGCCTTTCATCGGCCGCCGGGCCGGATCCTTGAGATAGGAGAACCAGTCGAGCGCGGCCGCCTCGCCGGGGATGCCCAGCTTGAGCGGATTGTCCAGGCCGCAGGCCACGACCACGGCTTGATACTTGGCGGACAGCTTCTCGGGCGCGGGCACCGCGCGGCCCAGCTTGAACCTGACCGCGCCCAGGGCCTGGATCCAGGCAAGGTCGGCGCCCAGCACGCGCTGGTCCAGGCGGAAGCCGGGAATGAGGTTGCACATGCCGCCGGCCCGCCGGGCCGAGTCGTAGATGTCAACCGCGAGCCCCTGCTGGGCCAGCACGGCCGCCGCGCCCAAGCCGGCCGGCCCGGCGCCCACGACGGCGACCTTGCGGCCGTCGGGCCTGGCCCGGGCGAAAGCGGGCAAGACGCCCAACTCTCCGGCCTTGCGGACGATGAAGGCCTGCAAGGCGGGGATGTTCACCGGCCCGTCGAAGTCCTTGCGCGCGCAGGCCGCCATGCAATGCTTGTCGGGGCAGACCTCGCCGCAGACCCCGCCCAGGGGGTTGCTGCCCAGGA
>JAQUMZ010000331.1 GCA_028717865.1 Elusimicrobiota bacterium
TCCCTGCAGAAGAAGATGGAATGGAAGGACAAGCAGGAGCTGCAGCGGAGCCTCATCGAGACGCACACCGACATCGTGGAGATCGGCATCCTCAACGTCCAGGGGCGCGAGATCATCAAGGTCTACAATCCCGACCTGACCGCGGACTCGGCCCTGCGCGCCTACGGCGAGTCCGCCGCCTTCCAGGAGGCGCGCCGCGGCGGCCGGCGCGCGCGCCGCGTCGTGCGCTGGAACCACGCTCCCGCCCTGGAGTTGTACTGCCCCATGGGCCCGCTGGTGATGGCGCGCATCCTGGTCTCGCTGCGCAACCTGGGCGCCCAGATCGCCGCGGAGCGCGTGGGCGGCACCGGCTTCGCGGTATTGGTCGACGGCCAGGGCGCGGCGCTCTTCTCGCCCTCGGGGATGCTCGACGCGCGCGCCATGGCCGGGCTCTCCCGCACGCCCATCGTGAAGGCGGCGCTGCAGTCCCAGACCATCGGCTCCAAGGACCTCTCCGATTTCGGCGGCAAGGACTGGGTGGGCGCCTACGCTCCCGTCGCCTCGGTGGGAGGGGCCGTCATCATGCTCCAGCAGAGGCACGAGGCCTATCTCTCCGCGATCCAGATGCGCCGGGCCGCGGTCTGGGTCCTGCTCATCGTGGGCGCCTGCGCGGTATTGGGCGCCACCCTGCTGGCCCGGCAGCTGACCCTGCCCCTGCTGTCCTTGACCCGCGGCGCGCAGGCCGTGGCGCGCGGCGACTTCAAGACCGAGGTCAAGGTCGGGACCGGCGACGAGCTCCAGGCGCTGGCCGACACCTTCAACAAGATGACCGCGGAGCTGCACCGCTATTCGCTCATCCAGGTCGACCGGCTGCTCGCGGAGCAGCGCAAGACCGAGGCCATCCTCTTCTCCATCAACGACGGCATCCTGCTCTGCGACCGGGAAAGCCGGGTCCAGCACGCCAACCGCCGCGTACGCGAGCTCCTGGGCCTGGATCCCGCGCTCGGCCTGGAGGGCAAGGCGCTCGACGGGCTGCTGCCGGAGTCGCCCTTGCGCGCCGCGATCCTGCAGGCTCTCGGCGATCCCCAGCCCGAGGGCTTCAAGGACGTGGACCTCTCCACCGACAAGAAGCGGCGCTTCCTGCGCATCATCGCCAATCCCATGATGGTCCCCGGCGGGGGCGTGACCATGGGCGCGGTCGCGGCGGTGCGCGACGTCACCTACGAGAAGGAACTCGACAAGATGAAGGAGGATTTCCTGCACTACATCACCCACGACCTGCGCAACCCCTTGGGCTCGGCCATGGGGTTCGTGGACGTCCTGCTCAAGGGCTCGGTGGGGGTGCTCAATCCGGATCAGCACGCCATGGTCTGCTCCATCAAGAGATCGACCAGCCGCCTCATGGGCATGATCAACAACATCCTGGACATCGCCAAGATGGAGTCGGGGAAAATCCGGCTGCAGCTGGGCACGGCCTCGCTGGCCGGCATCTGCGGGCGCTCCATATCCATCCTGGAGTCCCTGGCGGCCCAGAAGAACGTCAAGGTGACGCTCGACGCCGCCGAGGAATTCTCGCTCGATTTGGACGGCGACTTGATCGAGCGCGTCGTCACCAACCTCCTGGGCAACGCCATCAAGTTCACCCCCAAGGGGGGGGCCATCACGATCGCGGTCCGCGACGCGCGCTCCGCCGTCGAGGTCCGCGTCGAGGACACGGGCGAGGGCATCCCGCCCGAGTTCCTCGACCGGATATTCCAGAAGTTCGAGCAGGTGACGGGGCAGAAGCGGGGGGGGACCGGCCTGGGCCTGACCATCGCCCGATTCTTCATCGAGTCCCATCTGGGCCGCATTTGGGTGGAGTCCGAGGTGGGCCGGGGCTCGCGCTTCTGCTTCACCATCCCCAAGGGCCTGGGCCTGGACGCCGCGGGAGCGGTCCGCGTCCGTCCGGAGGCGTAGATGAGAGGCGGGTGCCAGGCTTCTCCAGGGACCGGAGGGATGGCCACTGAAGCCTGGCACCCAGGTGCCAGGCTTAGCCTGAAATCCTGGCGTTTCTGGACAAGCCTGGCACCTCTCTTCTTGGCCGCGGTCCTGGCCGCCGCCGCGGAGGACAGGAAGTTCCAAGACGTCACGGTCCGGCCGGGCGACACGCTCTGGAGCATCGCCCGCGCCTACCTGCGCGATCCGGCGAAATGGGACGAGATCGTCAAGCACAACGTCCTGCCCTCCGCGGACCCGACCGTGGCCTTGCCCGGCATGACCTTGCGCGTACCCGTCGAGCTCATAAAGGACGAGATGCGCGCCGCCTCGCTGATCTACGTGCTCAACCGCGTGAACCGCCGGCGCGCGGGCTCGGCGGCCTGGCAGCCGGCGCGGGAGGCCATGAAGCTTTACCGCGGCGACGCCTTGCGGACCTTCTCCGCCGCCAAGGCCAAGGTCGAGTTCGTCAACGCCGAGCTGCTGAGCCTGGATCCCGATTCGCTGGCCATCATCAAGCCGCCGGCGCGCGACTACGACGTCGAGCTCAAGTCGGGCGGGGTGTTCGCGGGGCGCTCGCGGGTGGTGACCGTCTCGGCCCGCATCACCCCCAAGACCGGCGACACGCAGTATTCCGCCAAGGTCCGCTACGACCTCTCCACGCTCGTCGAGGTCTACAAGGGCGTGGCTTCCGTCGACGCCCAGGGCAAGGTCGTCGACGTCCCCGCGGGGATGGGCACCGAGATCAAGCTGGGGCAGGCCCCGGGCGTGCCCAAGCTGATCGCGGACCTGCCCGAGTTCGAGGCCCGCGCCGCCGCCTTCGCCGGGGACGTGCCGGGGCAGTCGCGCCTGAAGGCCGATCCCCGCGCGGCCATGCCGCTCCAGGTCACCGCCGACGACATCAACGCCTCCCGGGACGTGGGCGAGCTGGGCGCCAACATGAAGGCCCTCTCCATCGGCCAGCCGATCTCGGGCTACCGGGTGCAGGCCTCGCGCCTGCGCGACTTCAGCGACCTGATATTCGACAAGAGCTACAGCGTCGACGAGCCCGTGCGCCTGAAATCGGAGCGCCTGCCGACCGGGATCTACTGGTGGCGCGTGGCCATCGTAGACCTTTTGGGCGCCGAGCTGCCTTTATCGGCGCCGCGCCTCTATTCGTTCGGCGTGGTCCGCGAGAAGAGCGCCGTGGATCTGCGCGGTTCCGTCATCCTGCTCAAGCCCGCCGGCGACGAGCGCGTCTCCAGCGGCACCTACCGGGTCGCGGGGCTGATCAAGGCGGAGAACCTGTCCGTGCGGGTCAACGGCAAACCGGCGCGCATCGACGACACCGGCAACTTCTTCGCCGCGGTCGAGCTCAAGGAGGGGGTTAATACCGTGGACGTCCAGGTCTCGGACGCCCTCGGCAACTCCGCCGGCCTGACCCGGCGCGTCGTCTACGCGCCGGCGGGTCCGCGATAGGGAGAATTGATATAATCGCCCGTCGCCAGCGACCATGAGCCAGAGTCCGGTTCCGCGCCTTTCCATCGTCATCCCCGCCTTCAATGAAGAGCGCCGTTTGCCCCGGACCCTCGACGCCTTGTTCACGTTCCTGGACAAGAACCCGCCGGGCGAGTTCGAGGTGGTCGTCGTGGACGACGGCAGCCGGGACCGGACCTCGGCCGTGGTGGAGGAATTCGCCCGCGGCCGCCCGCGGCTGCGCCTCTTGCGTCTGGAGCGCAACTCCGGCCGCGGCCGGGCCGTGCGGGAGGGGGTGCGCGCGGCCCGGGGCGAGATCATCCTG
>JAQUMZ010000332.1 GCA_028717865.1 Elusimicrobiota bacterium
GCAAAAGCTGCCGCCCGGGACGTGCGCGCGCCTGGCCGGGGCCTACGACCTGTCGCGCGCGGACGAGTACCTTCCCGGGCAGCGCGACAGCGCCTCCTATTCCCTGCGCAAGGACGTCAAGCGCGCACGCGTCGCGCGCCTAGCCGAGGCCCTGGCCGGCCGGGGCTTCGAATTCGTCATCTGCTCGCTCAAAAGCGCCCCCGGACCCGAGCGCGAAGAGTTCCGGCACGCGCATCCCTGCGACGGCTCCTTCTATGCCTAGGCTCTGGCTCATCAACGTCGACGAACTGGCCCCGCCGGAGGACCCTCATTTCGACGCCGTCTTCACGCCCGCGGTCTCGGGCTCCTGCGTGCGCTTCCTGTTCTGCCTGGAGCCGGAGGACCTGCTGGTCTGCCCGGTGGACGTCCCGGCCGAATTCACGGACTACGTCCGCGGCGTCTGCGGCCTGTCCCCGGCGCGGGACATGATCCTGCCCCTGCGCCGCAAGTCGCGGCCGTATTCCCTCGTCGATTCGCTGTTGGAGGACGGCGCCCTGATGCGGCGCCTGGCGGAACTGGGCCGCCGCGGCGGCTGGCGGCTGGAGCCCTACATAGAATCCCCCCGCGTGGTGGCGCTGTCCCGCAAAACCGGCATCCCGACGGACAAAACCCACCCCGACTTAATACTCAACGGAACCATCCTCGCGCTCAACGACAAGGGGCGCATCCGCGCCCTGGCGCGCGAGCTCGGAGTCCCTTTCGTGCCGGGCTACCTCGCGCGCGACCGCCGGAGCCTGACGGCGGCCATAGACAAGGTCTCGCGGGAGAACGGCGACCGGGTATACCTCAGGAAGACGCGCTACTGCGGCGGGCTGGGCAACCTATCCGGCGGCAAGGAGGAACTCCTGCGCCGGCTCCCCTCCTGGTACGCCGGCGGCGACGTCCTCGTGGAGCACGCCCTGGAGTTCGCCAGCGTGGCGGGCACGTTGATGACGGTGGGCCACGACAGCGTCCGCTTCTGGGGGGTCGACGAGCAGCGCTTCAACGGGCACAATTGGGCGGGCTTCGACTATCCCCACGACGACCTGCGCGCGAGCGCCGAGCTGTGCGAGCTCAGTCTGCGCATCGCCAACGCGGTCCACCAGCGCCGGGCCCGCGGAGACCTCAATCTCGACTGGGGCCTGCTGCGAAACCAGACGGGAAAGCTCGAGCCGGTCCTGCTGGAGTGCAATTTCCGGCACAACGGCCTCGGCCAGATGCTGCGCTTTGCCCAGCGTTATTTCGGAGCCGGTTTCGAGCGCGTCCGCATCCGCTGCTTCATCGGCCTGAGGCTGCCCCGCCCGGACATGGACTTCGCGGCGCTGCGCGCGGCGCTGGCGGCGGCCCGGACCAAGGCTGGGGCCCTCCTCATAGACTCGCCGGGGCGCTCGAGCGGCGCCGTCGTCATGATGCCTCCCCGCGGCGGCCTGGCCGCGCTGGCCTTGTTCGCCGAATCTCCGCGCGGCCTCGACGAGGCCCAAGCGCGCATGGAGAACTGCCTAAAATGAGCGACCGCGTCAAAATCGCCTGCGCCTTCGCCCTCATCTTCTCCTTCTCGTCCATCGACAGCGCCATCTCCCCGCTGGTGGGCCCGATGCACGCCTACTTCAACGTGCCCCTGGAACGGTCCATCTGGCTGATCTGCGCCGCCACCGCCGGCATCGTGCTCGGGGTGCTGGCCGGACCGGCCTTGACCTCCAGCTTCCGCGTCTCGCGGCTGCTGGCCGGCGGCGCCGCCGGCCTGACGGCGGCGCACGCGGCGTTCCTGCTCTCGGGCAGTTTCGCTTTCGCCCTGTCCATGCGCTTCGTCTTCGGAATCTCCTGCGGCGTCACGGCCTCGGCGCTGTGGTGGCTCGCCTTCCACGGCGTGTCCCCGGAGCGCTACCCGGCCATGATCGTGGTCCTGATGTCGGCCCGGCCCCTGGCCACGGCCATTGGCGTTCCGGCCGTCGGCTTGGCCGCCTCGCGCCTTGACTGGCGCGCGCCCCTGTGGGTTCTGGGCCTCTGCGTAGCGGCCTCGGGAGCCTTCCTGTGCCGGGCCATGCCGGGCGAGGAGGGACCCAAGTCGCCCCTGCGCCTGGGGCGCCTGCTCGGCGAGTACGCCGACGCCTTGAGGGTTCCCTACGCCGGCGCCTACTACGCCGGCATCACGATCAACCGCATGTGCTATTTCGGCATCTACGCGCTCTCCGGGGTCTGGTTCATCACCCATTACGGCCTGGGCCTGGCGCGGATCAGCGCGGCCCTGCTCGCCATCGGCATGGCCGAGGCGCTGGTGAACTTCCTGACCCCGCGCCTGCTCAGGCGCTGGGGGCACGACCTTCTCTTCACCGGAAGCCTGCTCTTGTCGGCCCTTCTGCTGCCGCTGTTCTTGACCGGCCGCTTGGCGCTGGCCTGGGCGGTGGCGGCGGCGGCCCTCTTCATGCTCCTCGACCGGGTCTACAGCATGGCCGCGATCATCAGCATCCCGCGCATGTTCCCCGTCCCGGGAAACAAGACGACCTTCGGCAGCCTCAACACCCTGACGGCTTGGCTGGGGCTGACCGCGGTCTCGGGGTTCGAGGCCCGCTGGACGGGGACCCTCGGCATCGCGGCCGTCGAATGGAGCCTGATCGCCTGCTTCCTGGTCGGCTCGGCGCTGATTTATTGGGTCCAGCGCCGGACCGTCCTGGGCCGGCCGGCCGAGACCTGAAGCCGGCCGCGGGCCGATTCAGGCGCCGGTCGAGATGCGAATGCCCTCGTCCGGGGCGGCGGGCTTCTTGCGGCCGTCCTTGAGCAGGTATTCGATCCCGTCGCCCGGCTTGCCCAGGGGCAGGCCGTCGTCGCGCGCCCGGAGCAGATCCTTGAGGACCTCCTTCTTGGCCTCGGTCCCCCGCCCCTCGTCGGGGACCTTGCGCAGGGATTCCTTGAGCGCCGCGCGCTTGAGGTCGTTCTCCAGGTTCTTCGTGATGTCGTCTATGACGGGCAGAAGCGAGGGATGGAAGCGCCGGCGCGGCGCGGGAGGCCGCGCCCACGCCCCGGACGCCGCGGCGGTGCTCGGGGCCACGGCGGCGGGCGCCGGGCTCTTCTCGTAGAACATCCGGGAGGGATTGATCCGGACCCCGTAGAACAGGACGCGGGTGTTGTCGAGCAAGTCCCAGCTGCGGTCGCGCAGAAGGTCCCACGGCGCGCACATGGTCCTGAGCAGGCCCGGCCCCGCGTTCTTGACGTCCTCGAAATCCCAGCGCAGGCTGCAGCCCGCCTCCAGCCGCCAGGAGCGCTGGTCCTTTATGACCGTGATGGCCAGGGGTAGGGAGCGTTGCGGACGGGCGGCCTGGGTCGAGACTCCGACGGGCTCCTGCGCCGCCGCGGCGCCCAGCAGGACCAGCAGGCCCGCGCGCAGCATGCCCGGCTCAGGGCCGGCCCAGCGTGGGCAGAAGCGCCTCGAGCGCGCGCGCCTCGTCGCCGAAGGCCTGGCCGGCCTTGATGTCGCGGCGCGCCAGCTGCGCGGCCTCCTCGCCGCGGCCCAGGGCCGCCAGGGCCTGCGCCCGGACCTTGGTCACCGCCAGGCGGTTGGCCCCGTAGGAAAGCCGGTCGGCCTTCTCGGCCCACTCCAGCGCCCCGGCGGCCTCGCCGCGCTCGAATAAATAGCGCGCGTAGCGGTAAGGATAGACGTAATCGGCGGGATAGGCCGCGGCCAGCTCGGCGTAGAATGAGCG
>JAQUMZ010000333.1 GCA_028717865.1 Elusimicrobiota bacterium
GGCGTGAAACCTCCGCCGAATAGTCCAACCGCGCCTCGTCGATTTCCGGGAGGGGGAACTCCCAGCGTCCGCCCTCGCCCTCCAGCAGGACCCGCCCCGCCTCGAAGCCGATCAGCGTCCCCTTGAAATTGCGCCGCCCCTCGCGCGCAGCCCTCAGGCGCACCTTGACCGCCTTGCCCGCGAAGCGCAGGAAATCCTTCTCCTTTTTAAGCACCCGGTCCAGACCGGGGGAGGAGACCTCCAGGACGTAGGAGCCGGCCACCGCGTCGGCCTCGTCGAGCAGGGCGCCTATGCGGTTGGAAAGATGCTCGCAGTCGTCGAGGGTGATGCCGCCCGGCTTATCCAGGAAAAAGCGCAGGATCAGGCGGCCGCTTTCGCGCAGCGACTGCAGATCCACGAGCTCGGCCTCCTCCTGGGCCAGCAGAGGCTCCACCAGCTTTTCTATGTCAGAAGCGTCCATAATTGTCTTTTAAAATAATAATAAAAAAAGTGGCCGCCGTCAGCCACTTTGAGACCTTTTGACTCTATCAAATAGGATCGAATGAAGTCAATAAGCGGGTCGGCGAGGTTGCCCGTGCCGTTGGTAAAGAGGCCGGCCTACTGCTCAATCATGGGCGGAATTCCGGATTCGGATGGAGATGGAACCTTGATCGCGGGCCGCTTGCCCTTCTCGAACATGGGAGGGATACCTGGCTTGGCAGCCTGCGCCTTAACCGGATTGCCGTTCTCATCCTTGGGCGTAGTCCCCGACTTGGGGGTGGGGAAAGGGCGGTACCCTTTCTGGGCCTTGGGTTCAATCGCCTTCTGACCGGCGGCGGGCTTTTCTCCGGTGGTATCCGTCGCGAAGGCTTCGAACGCCTTGCCTTCCGCGTAGGCTTGCTTGACCGGGTCGGTACCGCCGGTCTTTTGGCCCGTTCGCGGGCAACTCGGGGCCGAAGGGTCGTCCGCCTCGCCTTCGCCTGCGGCCGCGTCGACTCCGGACTTGCCGCTCCCCGCCTTGCGCCAAACCTCGTAGACTTCGGGAACGCTCGCGTTGTCCTTGATCGCGACGTTGCGCTGCTTGAGGTCCTTTACCGCGGACTCGCGCATCTTGTCCCGGATTTGGATCCACGTCGCCGCGGCCGGCAAGCCTACCTCGGCGGCGGTCTGTTCCCTGAACTTGCGGGACGCCTCGGATTCCTTCAGCATCTTGCGCGACTGCTCGGAGCGCTTTTCGTTGGCGGCCTGGGACCCCATGGCCTGGGCCGAGGTCTTGACTCCCTCCAGGGCCTTGTCAGCGTTGGGCGCGTCGCGCAAGACCTTGCGCTCTCGGCCCGGCAGAAGCGGCGCGACCCGGTAATAGCCGCCCTGCAGGCCGGCCCAAAACAGGACGAAGACGGCCAAGCCGGCCGCGAAGCCTAAAAAACCCTTGTTCATATCGGACACCTCTCTGCGGGAACCGCCATATCCACAGTTTATAGCGCCGGACCGCCTCCTGTCAACCTCTCAAGCCTCTCGACAATTTCAACAATTTCCAAACGGGGCACCAACTAATGGCCGCGCAGGCGCAGGACGTCGCTGTAAGTCGCCAGCAGCAGCAGCGCGACCAGCAGGACGATGCCCACGCCGTTGGCCTTGCTCATGAGCCGTCCCGTCAGCTTGCGCCGGGAAATGCCCTCCCAGATGTACATCACCGCGTGCCCCCCGTCGAGCAGGGGGATGGGCAGCAGGTTGAAGAAGCCGATCGCCACGGAGATCAGGCCGATGAGGAAGATCAGGTCCTCCCAGCCCGCGTGGGCGGCGCGGCTGACCATCTGTATGATGCCGACCGGCCCGGCCAGGTCGGGACGCTGGCGCCGGTAGAGCTTGGCGGCGATGGTCTTGACCGTGAAGGCGGTGAGGTTCCAGCACTGCGCCGCGCCCTCGTAGAAGGCCCGGACGAGCCCCACGCGGCGGTAGACCGACTTGGGCATGATGCCCACCACCCCGAACCCCGTGGCTTCGTCGACGCGGGTTTTCATGCGCACGCGGCGGGTCGCGCCGTCCCGGCGCACGGTCAAGACGACCTCCCGGTCGGGCGCCGCGTGGACGGCCTCGGAAAGCTGGCGCCAGGTGGAAACGGGCTTGTCGTCGAAGGCGGCGATCTCGTCGCCGATCTTCACGCCCGCGCGGTCGGCGGGATAGCCCATCATCATGTTCCCGATGACCGGCTCGTCGCCGTACTCGGGCATGCCCTTGATCCAGACCACGCCCGTGAAGAGCGCGAAGGCCAGGATGTAGTTCATCGCCGGGCCCGAGAAGACTATGGCCAGGCGCCGGTACCAGGGCTGGCCGGAATACTCGTCGCCGCGCCCGGAGCAGTTGTCGATGTCCTCGCCGGCCGGCTTGACGAAGCCGCCCAGCGGCAGGGCGCAGATCGAGTAGCGGGTGGCCCCGCTGGTGATTCCCAATATCTCGGGGCCCATGCCGAAGGCGAAGCGCTCGACGCGCACGCCCAGCCGCCGGCACATTAGGAAGTGCCCGAGCTCATGCAGGAAGATGACCAGGCCGAAGGTCAGCAAAACCGCCCCGGCCGACTGCAGGTAGTAGAAGTTCATATCCGGTTCGCGGCCTCCTCCGCCCTGCGGCGGGCCCAAGCGTCTATCTCCAGGACCTCCGAAAATCCGGGCAGCCCGCGCGCGCCCCGATAGGCGTCCATGGCGCGCTCCACGACCCGGGCGATGTCCGTGAAGCGCAGACGCCCGGCCATGAAGCCCGCGACCGCGACTTCATCGGCGGCGTTGAGCACGGCCGGCATGCCGCCGCCCGCCTCCGCGGCCCGGCGCGCCAGTTCCAGGCAGGGGAAGCGCCTGAAATCCGGCTTGGCGAAGCAGAGCCGCGCGGCGCGCGCCAGATCCAGCCGCTCGACGACCCGGCGCCCCCGCTCGGGATAGTTCAGCGCGAACTGGATGGGCAGCCGCATGTCGGGGGGGGAAAGCTGGGCCAGCACCGAGCCGTCCGAGAACTCCACCGCCGAGTGCACGATGGACTGGGGATGGATGACGATCTCGACCGCGGAGCGCTCCAGCCCGAACATGGCCATGATCTCGATGGCCTCGAAACCCTTGTTCATGAGCGTGGCGCAGTCGATGGTGATCTTGGGGCCCATCCGCCACGTCGGATGGCGCAGGGCCTGCGCCACGGTGACCCCGTCCAGCCGGCCGCGACGCTTGTAGAAGGCGCCGCCGGACGCCGTCAGCAGGACGCGGCGGATATCCCGCGGCGCGCCCCGCCCGCCGTCCCCGCCGTGGAGGCACTGGAAGATCGCCGAGGGCTCGGAGTCCACGGGGATGATCCGCGCGCCGCGGCGCCGGGCCTCGGCCATGAACTGCCGCCCGGCCATCACCATGGGCTCCTTGTTGGCCAGGGCCACGGTCTTGCCGGCGCGCACCGCGGCCAGCAGCGGCGCGAACCCGATCCCGCCCACCAGGCTCGTGAGGACCACGTCCACGTCGGGATGGGAGGCCAGCTCCACGAGCCCCTCGAGGCCCGGGGCCAGCCGCCGGCAGCGCAGGCCGTCGAGCGCGCCGGCGCTTTCGCGCTCGAAGAGGCAAACCATGTCCGGCCGGTGCCGCAGCGCCTGGCGCCGCAGCGCCGCGGCGTTGGCGCGGGCGGCCAGGCCCGCCACGCGCAGGCGCTTGGGCGAGGCCGCGATCACGCGCAGGGCGCTCTCGCCGAT
>JAQUMZ010000334.1 GCA_028717865.1 Elusimicrobiota bacterium
GGCGCACCTCGTAGAGCTCGTCGCCCTCCTTGTACTTGGTGATCTCCTCCTCGCCGCTGACCATGGTGCGCAGGGTCGTGGCGATGTCCTCCACCTTGACCCCCAGGTCCTGGGCCCGGTCGCGGTCGATGCGGACCTTCAGCTCCGGCTTGGCGAAAACGAGCGTGGTGTCCACGTCCACGACCCCCGGCGTGGCCTTGAGCGCCTCGACGACCTTGCCCGCCAGTTCGCGCAGGACCTCCAGGTCGGGCCCCGTGATGTAGTACTGGAAGCCGGCGTCCCTCTGCTTGCCGCCCCCGCCGAAATGGGAGACCGGGGATACCGACAGGCGCAGGGCGGCGTATTTCGACAAGGCCCGCCGCGCCAGGTCGATAATGCGCTCCTGGCTGAGCTTGCGCTTGGTGTAATGCGCCAGCCGGGCGTAGACGCGGCCGTCGTTGACGTTGGCCCCCTCGCCTTCGCCGAGCGAGCTCATGACGCTCTCGACGCCGGGCAGGCGCCGGATCTCGGCCTCCACCTGGCGCAGGATCTGGTCCGTGGCGGACAGGGAGGTTCCCTCCGGAGCCGTGAAGTTGACCTCGAACTCGCCCGAGTCGTCGGGCGGCAGGAAGTCCTTGCCCACCAGCATCAGCAGGGGCACGGAGGAGGCCGCGATCATGACCGAAAGGCCCACCACTTTCCAGCGGTTGGCCAGCGACCACGTCACCAGCCGCCCGTAGCGCTCCCGCAGCCAGTCGTTCCAGCGGTCCACCCGAAGCTGGAAGGCGTTCTTGCGGCGATCGACCTTGAGGAAG
Organism: Elusimicrobiota bacterium; assembly: GCA_028717865.1. Lineage (GTDB taxonomy): Bacteria > Elusimicrobiota > Elusimicrobia > UBA1565 > UBA9628 > UBA9628. The sequence goes on from JAQUMZ010000334.1 coordinate 795, forward strand.
CGCGAGCACAGCATCGGGGTCAGGGTGAAGGCCACGAACAGGCTGACCATGATGGCGAAGGCGATGGTGAGCCCATAGCTGCGCAGGAAGCGCCCCACTATGCCGCCCATGCCGGCCAGGGGCAGGAAGATGATCACCAGCGACAAGGTCGTGGCCATCACGGCCAGGCCGATCTCCTTGGTCCCGGACGAGGCCGCCTCCCGGGCGCCGATCCCGCTCTCCTCCATGTGCCGGAAGATGTTCTCCAGCACGACGATGGCGTCGTCGATGACGATGCCCACGGCCAGGGCCAGCCCCAGCAGGGTCATGGTGTTGAGCGTGAAGCCCGCCCGGTCTATCAGGAAAAACGTGGCTATGATCGAGGTCGGTATGGCGCAGGCGGCGATCAGCGTGGGCCGCACCGCCCCCATGAACAGCAGCACGGCCAGGGCCGCCAGGACCGCGCCCAGCACCAGGTGCTCCTCGACCGTGCGCACCGCGGCGAGGATGAACTCCGACATGTCGCGGATGACCTCGGCCTTGATCCCGGCGGGCAGGGTCGGCTGCAGCTCGCTCAAACGCTGCTTGACCTTGCGTATGGTCTCGACCGTGTTCATGCCCGACTGCTTCTGCACGATCAAGGAGACCGCCACGCGGCCGTCGAGGCGCGCCAGCGAGCGCGCCTCGGCCGCGGTGTCCTCGACCCGCCCCACGTCGCGCACCCGCACGGGCACGCCGCGCACGGCGGCCACCACGACCTTCTCGAAATCCGCCGGCCGCTCGATGCGCCCCATGGTGCGCAGGACCAGCTCGCGCCGGTCGGCCTCCACGCGGCCGCCCGGGACCTCTATGTTCTGCTGCTGCAAGGCGTCCTTGACGCTGCCGGCCGTCAGGCCGTAGGAGGCCAGCTTCAAGGGATCCAGCACGACGTGTATCTCGCGTTCCCGCCCTCCCACGATGCTGATCTTGCCCACCCCGTCGACCGATTCGAGGACTTCCTTGACCTGCTTGCGCGCCACCCGCGTCAGTTCCTGGATCGGATAGTCGCCGCTGACCGCGATGGACATCACCGGCATGGCGCCCGGATCGAACTTCTGGACCACGGGCGGGTCGGTCCCGTCGGGCAGGTCGCGCTGCGCCCGCGAGACGGCGTCGCGCACCTCCTGGGCCGCCACGTCTATGTCGCGCTCCAGCACGAAGGTGATGAACACCTGGGACAGGCCGTCGTAGCTCGTCGCCTTCAAGTTGTCGATGCCGGAGATCGTGTTTACGGCCTCCTCCAGGGGCTTGGTCAGGGAGGTCTCGATCTCCTCCGGCCCCGCGCCGGGCAGGGCGGTCGAAACGATCACGAAGGGCAGGTCTATGTTCGGGAAAAGGTCCAGGCCCAGGCGGCGGTAGGAGAACAGCCCGATCACCACCAGGGCGGCGGTCAGCATGGTCGTGAAGACCGGGCGCTTGATGCAGAGGTCGGCGATTCTCATATTGCCACCCCAACGGAACCGACGGCCCCCCTCATATGGGGGCCGTCGGGACTCCGCGTCCCTATGGGACGCGGAGTTTGTTGACGGCCATAGGCCGGATCGGATCGGCTTTGGGCAACGAGTTGGTTTACGAAACCAAAGCGATGCATCACTTCGACTCCGGCGCCGGCTGGGCCGGCTTCTCGCCGCCCAAAATCTCCACCGGGCTGCCGTCCCGCAAGCCGTAGAGCCCGAAGACGACCGCCTGTTCGCCGGGCTGGACGCCCTCGAGTATCTCCACGTACGCGTCGCCCCGCAGGCCCACCTTGACCCGGCGCCGGGACGCGCGGCCGTCCTTGACCACGAAGACCGCCGCTCCGCCCTCCTCGCTGAGCGCCTCCTTGGGCACGGACGCGACCCGCGCGTGGCGGCCGGTCACGAGGGTGAGCTCTCCGAACATCCCCGAACGCAGGCGGCCGGAGACGTTGTCCAGCCGGGCCTCGATGACCGAGCTGCGCGTGGCGGGGTCGACCACCGGGCTGACCCTCCAGATCCGGCCGGAAAACTCCCGCCCCGGATAGGCGTCCACCCGGACCCGCGCGGCCTGGCCCAGGGCGACGCGGCCGGCGTAGCGCTCGGGCACGTCGGCCCGCACGATGACCTCGCTTTGGTCGACCACCAGGGCGATGGGCGTCTCCGGAGTCACGTGCGCGCCGCGGTCGAGATACAGCCTGGCCACCGTGCCGTCGAGGGTGGAAGGCACCGGCGCCGGCTCGAAGCGCACGCCGACCTCGTCGCGCTCCACCAGGGCGACCGCCTGGCCCTTGCGCAAGGAGTCGCCCTCGCGCAGCAGGTTTTCCTTGAGCTTGCCCGGCACGCGCGAGAAAAGCACCGCCTCGCTCTTGGCCTTGATGCCCCCGACCAGGATTATGCTTTCCTCGACGTCGCGCCGCTCCACGGCGGCGACCCGGACGGGGAAGGTGTCGAGCCGCGCGCCCGAATCGGCCTGCTTGCGGCAGGCGCAGGCGGCCAGCGCCGCCAAGCCCAGGATCAGGGCCGTTCTTTTTGTCATCTCGCGTTCTCCTCGGGGCGCGTCCCGGCGGCGCGCTCCAGCGCGGCCAAAGACACGCGGTAATCGTGCAGAGCGGTGGCGAACTGCAGGCGGGCGCGCTGCAGGGCCAGGGTGGCGTCGTTCTGGTCGAGCAGGCTGGCCTCCCCGGCGCGGTAGCGGATCTCCACGGCCTCCAGGGCCCGGCGGGCCTGGCCGATCGCGGACTCCTGGCTCCGCGCCCGCTCGGCGGCCTCCAGCACGGACAGCCACTGCCGCTTGATCTCGAGGCGCACGAAGCGCTCGGCTTTCTCCATCTCGGCGCGGGCCTGGTCGCGCTGGGACCGCGCCTGGGCGATCTTGGCCGAGGTCTGGCCCCCGGTAAAGATCGGATAATCCAGGCGCA
>JAQUMZ010000335.1 GCA_028717865.1 Elusimicrobiota bacterium
GGACGCCGTGCCGGGCCAGGGCCCCGGAGCGCTGCAGCGCCACGCCGCAGTTGAGCGCCGTCTGTCCGCCGAAGGAGAGCAGGATCGCGTCGGGCTTCTCCTTGGAGATGACCGCTTCCACGAACTCCGGGGTGATGGGCAGGAAGTAGACCGTGTCGGCCAGCTGCTTGGAGGTCTGCACCGTGGCGATGTTCGGATTGACCAGGACCACCGCCACGCCTTCTTCCTTCAGGGCCTTGATCGCCTGGGAGCCGGAGTAGTCGAACTCCCCGGCTTGCCCGATGGAGAGTCCGCCCGAGCCCAGCAGCAGGACCTTGCGCGCGGCGCCGCGGCTCATGTCCGGCAGGCCCGCGCCTGGCTTATGAAGCGGTCGAAGAGGAAGGCGGTGTCCGTGGGGCCGGGGTTAGCCTCGGGATGGAACTGGACTCCGCGGAAAGGCTTGTCGGCGTGGCGCAGTCCCTCTACGGTCTGGTCGTTGCCGTTGCGCAGCCAGACCTTCCAGCCGGCGGGCAGCGATTCCGGGGCCACCGCGTAGCCGTGGTTCTGGCTGGTTATGAAGCAGCGGCCGGTATCTGCGTCCACGCAAGGCTGATTCTGGCCGCGGTGGCCGTATTTGAGCTTGTAGGTGTCGCCGCCGGCGGCCAGGGCGAGCAGTTGGCTGCCCAGGCAGATCCCGAAGACCGGACGGTCCAGGGCGAGGGCCGCGCGCAGGCGCTGGACCAGGGCGCCGCAGCGCTTGGGATCTCCCGGTCCGTTGGACAGGAACAGGCCGTCCCAGGAGGCGGCCGCGAAATCATGGTCCCAGGGAACCCGGACCACCTTGGCCCCGGCCTTCAGCAGGCAGCGCAGGATATTGGCCTTCATTCCGCAATCCACGGCCATGATGGTGGGGCCCTCGGAGCCGTAGGCGCGCACCTCGCGGCAGCTGACTTCGGCCACGTAGTCCCCGGACTCGGCGTCCGGGGGCCGGACGGCGAGGTTCGCGGGGCCGAGCCGGCCGGGCATGACCCCGACGTGGCGCAGGCGCTTGGCCAGGGCGCGGGTATCCACCCCGGACAGGCCGGGGACGCCCTGCTCGGCCAGCCAGTCGTGGAGAGACGAGACCGCGCTCCAGTGGCAGAAGCTCTCGCTGACGTCGGTCACGACCAAGCCGCGTACTTGTATGCGTTCCGATTCGAAGCCCTCGGGCAGTCCGTGCCGGTCGCGGCGGCCGCGCGCGGGGACGCCGTAGTTGCCGGCCATGGGGTGGGTCAGGACCAGTATCTGTCCGCGGTAGGAAGGATCCGTGAGGGCCTCGGGATAGCCGACCATCCCGGTGTTGAAGACGACCTCCCCTTCCACGGAGACGGGGGCGCCGAAGGAGGTTCCGGAAAACAAACCGCCGTCGCTTAAGGTGAGGGTTGCGGCCGGCGACGGCTCTTCAGTCATCAGACCGAATGATATTAGACCAAATTTCCAGACCCCTGTCCCGGCTCAGTGCAATTATGCGATGCCTGGCACCATAGAAACGTTTCTATGTTGCCTTTGGGGCCGTGGACGGGGGATTCCAGGGTCCCGCGTTCGCGCAGGCCCAACTCGGGCAGGGCGGCGCGCACGCGCTCGACGGCCAGGGCGCGGTGCTCGGGCTTGCGCACAACGCCCTTGGGCGCGAGCTTGGGTCCCAGCTCGAACTGCGGCTTGACCAGGGCCAGGAGGTCGCAGGGCCGGGCCAGGCAGGGCAGGACGTGCGGCAAGACCTGGGTCAACGATATGAAAGAGACGTCCACCACGGCCAGGTCCGGGCGGGGAGCGAACATGTCCGGCCGCATTTGGCGGGCGTGCGTTTGTTCCAGGCTGATCACCCGGGCATCCGCGCGCAGGCGCGAATGCAGCTGGGCCGTGCCCACGTCCACGGCATAGACCTTGGCCGCGCCGCGCGCGAGCAAACAGTCCGTGAAGCCGCCGGTGGAGGCGCCGAGGTCCAGGCAGACGCGTCCCGCGACTGGGATGGGGAAAAAGTCCAGCGCGGCGGCGAGCTTTAGGCCTCCGCGCGAAACGAAAGGATTGGCCTCGGTCCGCACGGCCAGGCGCGCGTCGGGCTCGGTCGGGGTCCCCGCCTTGGCGGCCAGGCGGCCGTCCACCTCGATTTCCCCGGCCAGGATGGCGGCCTGGGCCTTGGTCCGCGACTCGAACAAACCGCGCTCGACGAGCAGCTCGTCGAGGCGCTTGCGGGGGTTGGGCATGCCGGCTCCGGACATATGATAGTATTAACCCGCGCATGGCGACCATCGGCCTGATCTATTGCTCCGTCGTGTGGGGCGCGAGCTTTTTCATGGTCAAGGACGCCCTGGCCAGCGTCTCGCCCACGGCCATGGTGGCCTACCGCTTCGCCCTAGCGGCCGCCTGCCTGCTGCCCTGGGTCCTGCGGCGCAATCCGGCGGCGCTTCTGCGGGAAGGCTTCGTCCTGTCGCTGATGCTTCTGGCGCTTTTCCTCGGTCAGGCGGTGGGCATGGGCGTGACCACGGCTTCCAACTGCGCCTTCATCACGGGCTTGTTCGTGGTCTTCACCCCGCTTTTTCTGCTGATGTTTTTCCGCCGCCCGCTGGCCGCGGCGCAATGGCTCGCCGTGGGGGTAGCCGTGGGCGGGCTTTGGCTGCTCACGGGCGGCCTGCGCGGGGTGAATCTCGGCGACGGCCTGAGCCTGGTGGCCGCCGCCACCTACGCGGGGCACGTCCTATACACCGACAAATGCATACGCGCCGACGCGGACATGATCCTGCTGGCGTTTCATCAGTTCTGGATGACCTCCGCGCTGGCCTTCGCGGCCTGCGGCCTGGGGCGCTTGCCCATGGCCGTTTCCGGTCCCTCGGGCTGGGGCGTGATCGTGTTCCTAGCCCTTATACCCACCTTGTCGGCGTTCTACGTGCAGATGCTTATTCAGAAGCGGCTGCCGCCGCTGACCGTAAGCCTTGGTTTTTCCCTGGAGCCGGTCTTCGCGGCGATCTTTGCCTGGACCGTGGGCGGCGAGCCGTTTTCCGGGCGCAGGGCCGTCGGCGGGCTGTGCATTGTCGCGGCCATGGTCCTGGGCGAATTGCATCGGCTGGATTTCATACGCGCCCGGCGCAGGGAACTGCTGCCCATCTGACGGCGACAGGCCCTTGACAAAATATGCCGTGCGGGTATGCTTATTTCAGGGATCCATGAAAAGCAGGTTTTTGGCGTTCCTAGCCGCAATATTTCCGGCCGTTGGCGCATATGCGGCCGATTCCGATCTTAATGGCGCATTGCCCAAAATAGAGTTCAGCCGGGCCGCTGCGCCGCCCCAGACCGCCGGGGTGCCCAAATCCGTGGACGTCAGCAACCAGTTCCCGGACCCGCCCTACCGCAATCAGGAAGATGTTGGCAGTTGCCACATTTTTGCCGGCGTGGCTCTTTTGGAGGCGGCGCTGTTCAGGCACAGCGGCAAGTGCGTCAGGCTTTCCGAGGCGGATCTTTTCATACAGAGCAAAGTGTCCAAGGGGCAACTTTGGGAGGACTTTGTTAAAGGCAAGGACGACATGATCCAGGAAGGCGCGGATCCGGTCATTGACCTGCATATCGCGTTGGAGCAAGGCGTGGCCAGCACCCTGGCCTACGATGATTTCTACGAGAGATACAAGCCGTACCGCGACAAGGTTGAGGCTGTGGTCGACGGTGTG
>JAQUMZ010000336.1 GCA_028717865.1 Elusimicrobiota bacterium
GCCACGTCGCGAACGGCGTCGGCGAAGGAACGGCCCTGGGCGACCAACTCGCGCGCGAGCTCCATGAACATGAAGGCCGAATGGCCCTCGTTGACGTGGTAATGCTCGGCGGGCACGCCCAGGGCGCGCAGCATGCGCACCCCGCCTATGCCCAGCAGCACCTCCTGGCGCAGGCGCATGGTCCGGTCGCCGCCGTAGAGGCGCCCCGAGATCTCCCGGTCCTGCGCCGAGTTGCCCTCCACGTGGGTGTCCATGAGGTAGAGCCGCACGCGGCCGACCACGATCTCCCAGACCGCCACCTGCAGGTTCAGCGGCCCGAGGTCGAAATTCAGCAGGAAATTCTCCCCCTGCGGGGTCATCACCGGCCGGATCGGGGACACGCTCCAATCGACCTGCTCGTAGACGTTCTGCTGCCAGCCGTCTATGCTGATGCGCTGCTGGACGTAGCCCTGCGGATACATGAAGCCCACGCCGACCAGCGGCAGGCCCAGGTCCGAGGCGGTCTTGCAGTGGTCGCCGGCCAGTATGCCCAGGCCCCCGGAGTATATGCGCAGGGAATTGTGCACGCCGAACTCGGCCGAGAAGTAGGCGATGCGCTTTTCCCGGGCCTGGGGATACTTGCGCGCGAACCACGTGAACTGGTCCTCCAGGTACTCGTCGAAGAGCCGGATGACGGCGTCGTAGCGCGACAAAAACCCCTCGTCCTTGACCAGCTCGTTGAGCCGGGGCAGGCTCCTCTGCAGCAGCAGGACGGGATTGTGGTACGTGGTGCGCCACAGGTTGCGGTCGATCTCCTTGAACAAAGCGCGGCCTTCCGGATGCCAGCTCCACCACAGGTTGTAAACCAAGTCCTTGAGCCGGCCGACGCGTTCCGGGACCTGCCATTGCTTGTAGGGATCGGTCATGCGTATAATTTTACTAAATTCGGCATGATCCCCATCGAGCCCGCCGGACGCGCCTCGTTTTCACCGGTGGAATCAAATCCCATCGCGATCCGTGGAATGGTCAAATACATGAAAAATATGAAAGCCGGGCGCCTGCTCTTGTTGCTGCTGTGCGCCCCGCTCCAAGCCGCCGACTTGCCGGATCTGCTGCGCCGGCCGCCCGCGGAGGCGGCGCAGGCCGCGATCAAACGGCTGCCGGCCGCGGCCCAGACCGAGCTGTTCACGCTCTATGCCCGCTATCGGGACCTCGTGGAGAGGCGCGGCGCCGAGGGCTGGCGCTCCGGTTTGTTGACCGAGGACATAATGGAAACCCCGGGCGCCGACGTCTTGCCCGCGCGGCAGCTCGAGGAAACGCTGCGCAAGCGGACCGAGGAAGTCTCCAAGCTCGAGACGCGGCTCGCGAAAACCGACACGGCGGGCCTGCGCCGGAGCCTGGAGGCAGCCAGGCTTTCCCTGGAGGCCCTGCGCCGCCAAGACGCCCGCCCGAAAGGGACCTGCCTGGACTGGTCGGACGCGGCGTGGGCCGACTTCTCCGCCGCGAATCCCAAATATTGGGAAGTCTCCGACGTCCAGCGCCAAGCGCGGCCGTTCCACACGGGGGCAAGGCTCTGCGCCGCCGCGGGCCCGCGGGCCGTCTGCCTGGTTTTCGACCCGTGGGCGCGGGGCGAGGCGGACGTCCACGAGCAGGGCGCCTGGGACGAGGACTCGCCGTTGGGCCGCCTGCCGGCGGATTTCTTCATGCACGAGCTGCCCGAACCCAAACCGCAACGGCCCGCGCGCGCCCGGGGGGCCCGATGAACGAACCCGCGGAGGAGCTCGATGCCACCCCCCAGCTCGTCATCGTCGCGCGGCTGGCCGAGTTCTGCCAGTTCCGCTCCGCGAGCCTCCAGGAAAGCGACCCCTGGGACTTCATGCTGCGCAAGCTCCGCGAGATCGAGGAGCCGCTGGGCGCGCTCAAGACCTCGCTTTTCAATTCCAACCGCAAGCGCCTGCTGGCCGAGGCGGGCGCCGGGGCGCTCGGCGCCGAACGCTGCGCCGAGTACCGGGGCCTATTCGAGGGGCTGGTCTCGCCCGGCGACTTCGTCGACATCGCCTTCCATCTCGCCCCCGGCGCTCCCAACCAGGCCGAGGCCCTGGCCGCGGCGCTCGCGCAAGCGCGGCCCGCCACGCTCTTCGACAAGGAGCGCACGGAGCCCGGGCAGAGGAGCCCCTCCTGGGAAAAGCTCGTCGGCGAGCTTCACCGCCGCCTGGACCTGGACTTGCTGGGCCGGATCATGGTCCGCAAGCCCGCGACCGCGCCGCGGCGGGCCATGGTCCTGCGGCGCCTGCGCTCCAACGTGGCGGAATACTGCACGGTCGTGCGCATACCGATGACCCCGCAGGACACCTTCACGCCCTTCATGCTTCCGCGCATCGAGGCCCTAGTCGCGGCCTGCCTGCGCTTCCTTAAGAGATACCGGTAGACGACCGCCCGTCGAAATACTCCTCGATCGCGCCCCGCAAGGCGGCGGCGTCCATGGCGGCGCAAAGCGCGACGCGCAGGGCCTTGGCCCCCGGCAGGCCCGCGGTGTACCAGCCCCCGATGCGGCGCATGTTGAGCAGGGCCTTGCGCTCGCCCAGATGCCGCAGCTCGAGTTCGAAATGCTCGAGCAAGGCGTCCCGGCGCTGGGTCCGGCCGGCCGGCGCCGCGGGGGCCTGCCCCGCCCAGGCCCGCTCCACCTCGGCGTAGAGCCAGGGATTGCCCAGGCCCGCCCGGCCGATCATGACCGCGGCGCAGCCGGTGGCCTCCCGCAGCCGCAGCGCGTCGCCGCCCGAACGCACGTCGCCGTTGGCGATGACCGGAATGGACACCGCCCGGCGCACCAGGGCGGCGGCCTCGGGCGAGGAAACCCCGCCGTAGCCCTGCGCCTGGGTCCGGCCGTGCACGATGATCGCGTCGAGCCCCTGCGCCTGCGCCCGGCGGGCCAGTTCCGCGGCCTCGCGGCCGCTGGGGTCCGAGAAGCCCGCCCGGGTCTTGACGGTCAGCGGAAGCTTGACCGCCCGGCGCACGGCCTCGAAGATATCCTCCGCCAAGCCGGGCTCCCGGAGCAGGGCCGCGCCCTCCCCGTTGGAAACCACCTTGCGCACGGGACAGCCGAAATTCAGGTCCAGCCAGTCGAAGCCCAGGCCCTCGATGACGGCCGCCGCCGCGGCCATGCGGGCCGGATCGCGCCCCAGGAGCTGCGCGCCCAGGGGCCGGTCCTCGGGCACGGTCTTGAGCAGGTCCAGGGTCTTGGCGCCGCGGCGCACCAGCGACGGGGCGCTGACCATCTCCGCGAAGGCGAAGCGCAGGCCCCGACGCCGGGAAACCAGGCGCATGGGCAAATCCGAGCAATCGGCCATAGGCGACTGCAGGACGGGAGCGTCGAGCCTCAGCGCGCCGATGCGCGGGCCCACCGTCAGCAGGCCCAGCCCGAATGGCGCCGCCAGAGCGCCTCCGGCGAGGCCCCAAGACGATAGCTCAACTCGAGCCAGGCCTGCCGCGCGCACAGCCCCGCCAGGCCGTAGCGGTGCAGCCGGTTCGCGGAGGACCGGACGCGCTCGGGCAGGACCGCGTTCCGGCCGGCCTCGCGCAGCCGGCCGCAGAACATCAGGTCGGCCAGGCACGGCAGCTGCGGGAAGCCCCCCGTCTGGCGATATATCTCCGCCGTGGTGCATAGCCCGTGATCCAGGCGCGCCCGGC
>JAQUMZ010000337.1 GCA_028717865.1 Elusimicrobiota bacterium
GCTTGGTCTTGGGCGGTGCTCAGGACTTCCCGGGGAGAAACGCGATCCTCCCAGGCGATGACCTTCGCCGAGGACGGCACGCTTCCCGCCGCAAGCAGAATCACGCCGGCGGATAAAATCCCGTGTTTCATCTTCCCTTTCCCTCGGGAAGCAAGCATAACGTTTCCGTGCCGATTCGAAAAGGGCCTTTCAGCCTATTCCTCTATAGGACTCATTCCGGCGAAAAATATAAAATAACTGAAGGATGCCCTATATCAAGCAGTTGGCCGTGGGTCCTATGCGGAACTTCGCCTACCTGGCGGGGGCCGGGAAGGGCAAGGGGTGCGTGATCGTGGACCCGGGCTGGGAGGCCGCCGCGATCCTGTCCGCCGCGGCCGAAGACGGCCGGTCCGTCGAGGCCGTATTCCTGACCCACGGGCATTTCGACCACGTGGGCGCGCTCAAGGACATCCTGGCCGGAGTTTCCGCGCCGGTCTATGTTCATCCGGCCGACGGCCGCGGCCTGCCCGGCGCCCGGCCGCTCGAAGACGGCGCGCGGCTCGACTGCGCCGGGCTCGAATTCGAGGTTCTGCACACTCCGGGCCACACTCCGGGCTCGGTCTGCCTGCTGGCCGCGGGACAGCTCTTCACCGGAGATACGCTGTTCCTGGACTGCTGCGGCCGCACCGATCTCCCCGGCTCGGATGCGCGGGCCATGCACCGCAGCCTGCGCCGTCTGGCCGTCCTGCCTCCGCAGACCGTGGTTTGGCCCGGGCACGACTACGGGCAGCGGCCCAGCGCGTCGCTGGCCCAAGTCATCGAGATGAATCCTTTCCTCGCCGCCGGGAGCCTGGCGCAGTTCCAGAGGCTGGCCTGATGCATCCCGTGCTCCTGGCGCTGGGCCCGCTGCGGATCTACAGCTACGGGGCGCTCATCGCCCTGGGCGGCGTGCTGTCGGCCATGATCTGGAAGGCCAAGCGCGAGCGCATGGGGCTGCGGAGCGACGACGAGTTCTGGCTTCTGCTCAACGTGATCCTCTTCGGCGGATTCATCGGCGGGCGCGTGCTCTTCATCCTGGAGTACGTGCCCTTCCGGGCCGAGACTCTGTGGAGCGCGATATTCTCCTTCTCCAAGGGTTTTTCGGTCCTGGGGGCTTTCGTCGGCGTGGGCGGGGGGGTTTGGCTTTTCTGCCGCAGGCGCCGGCTTGAATTCCTTCGTCTGATCGACTACGTCTGCCTCATCGCGCCCTTCTGGCACGTCTTCGGGCGCCTGGGCTGCCTGGCGGCGGGCTGCTGCTACGGCCGGCCCACCCGTCTGCCCTGGGGCCTGCGGTTCGCGGATCCCGCCGCCATGGTGCCCGGGTCCTGGCGGGGGCTGCCCCTGCATCCCACCCAGCTCTACGAGGCCGCCGGCGACGCCGCCATCTTCCTCGCCTTGTATTTCGCCGTCCTGCCGCGCGCGGAACGCGGCCGGCTGCCCCGGGGGTTTCTCGCCGGCGCCTACTTCGCCGCCTACGGGGTGTTGAGGTTCTTCGTGGAATTCTGCCGCGGCGACACCGTGAGCGGATTCATGGGCATGAGCGCGGGCCAGGGGCTCTCCCTGGCCCTGGCGGCCGCGGGCGCGGCGTTCATGGCCGCGACCCGCCTGCGTTCCCCAAAATGCATCCCATCCTGATTTCCGCCGGCCGCTTCCAGCTCTCCTCCTACGGGGCCTTCGCCGCCGCCGGCTACCTGGCCGCGATCCTATGGCTCAAGAGCCAGATGCGCGCCATGGGCCTCGACGAAAAGCGTTTCTGGAGCCTGATCTACTGGGTTTTCGCGGGCGCGGTGCTGGGGGGCAAGCTGATGTTCTGGGCGGTATCCTATCGCGAGCTTCTGGACGGCAGGCTGGCGCTGCTGGCCGACCTGCGCTACGGCTTCGTCTTCTACGGCGGCTTGTTGGGCGCCCTGGCCGCCGGCTGGGCGGCGGCGCGGCGGTGCGGGGTCCCATTCCTGGCCGCGGCCGATAATTTCGCCGTGGCCCTGCCGTTGGGCCATGCCGTGGGCCGGCTGGGCTGCCTGGCGGCGGGCTGCTGCTACGGCCGGCCCACGAGCCTGCCCTGGGCCGTCACGCTGGGCGGGCCCGGCAGCTCGACGCCGGCCGAGCTGTGGGGAGTGCCCCTGCATCCCGTGCCGCTCTACGAGTCCATCGCGAATCTCGCCATCGCGGCGTTCTTGGCCAAGGTCCTGCTGCCCCGGGTCAGGCGCCGGGAACTGGCCGCGGGCTCCGTGCTGGCGGCTTACGCGGGGCTCTACGGCGCGGCGCGCTTCGCCCTGGAGTTCCTGCGCTACGACGATCGCGGGCTCAGCCTGCCTCCCTTCTCGATTTCCCAGTGGCTTTCGCTGGCGGCCGTGGCCGCGGCGGCCGCGCTTTTCGCGCGGCGGGGACTCAGGACGCGATGAGCGGACGGCGCGAGTTCCCGGTCGAGGAGCCTTGCCGGCGTTTGGACCTTTTTTTGGCCGGGCGCCTCGCGCAATTGAGCCGCGGCTATATCAAACGGCTCATCGAACGGGGCGAGGTCCGGGTCAACGGCTCGGCGGCCGCGGCGGACAGCAAGCTCAAGGCCGGAGACCGGGTGGAATTGTCCGAGGCGCGCCCGCCCTGGCCGGAGCCCTACGGCAAGTTTTCGGATTGGATAATCCATGAGGACTCCGCCCTGCTGGTGCTCGACAAGCCCGCGGGCCTGCTGATGCATCCTTTGGGCACGAGCTGGCTGGCCTGTCCCGAGGCGGCCCTCTGCGAGCCCGAGCCCAACCTGGCGGGCCTGCTGCTGCGCGAACGTCCGGCCGTAGCCGCGGCCGGCACGCCGCGCTGCGGCATCGTCCACCGCCTGGACCGTTCCACCAGCGGGGTCCTGCTCGTGGCCAAGACTCCCGCGGCCTACGAGGCGCTCGTGCGCGCATTCAAGGATCGCCGCGTGCGCAAGACCTACCGGGCCTGGGTCCGCGGCCGCTGGGGGACGCGCGAGGCCAGCGTCGAGGCTCCGGTCGGGCGCAAGCCGGGACATCGCCGGGTCATAGCCACTCCTTACGGCAAGGAGGCCTTCACGACGTTCTCGGTCCTAAAGGAGGCTTCGTGGGGGGCGCTGGTCGAGGCCCGGCCCCTGACCGGGCGCACGCACCAGATCCGCGTGCACCTGAGCCTTTTGGGTCACCCCGTCATGGGCGATCCGGAGTTCGATCACCCCGGCCCGGGGGAGCCGCGCCCGCCGCGCATGATGCTGCACGCCTACCGCGTGGAACTGGAGCATCCCGCCACCGGCCGCACCGTCTCATTTTGGTGCCACGCTTTCAAGAACTTCAGAAACTTTTCGTCGCGGCGGTGAATCAATCGGGCGTTTCGTCGCGTCCGCGGCGATGGGTCATGCGGGCGGCGCAGGCCAGCAGGGCCAGGCCCATCCCGAACAAGGCGGCTACCGAGCCCGCGCCGCCGGACGTCTCCGCCAGTCCGGCGCGGGCGCAGAGCAAGGCAGGGGCAAGAAAAGTCATCAGGAGGCCTCCCCTCGGTGATAAGGATGATAGCGTAACAGGCCGGGGGCGTTTCGTCAAGGGAAAAAATGCCTTGACGAAATCCACAATGTCCATTACACTAACTTTTGCCCGACGCCCAAACGTTTGTGGAGGTGG
>JAQUMZ010000338.1 GCA_028717865.1 Elusimicrobiota bacterium
CCTGCTGAGCGCGGGTCTGGTCCTTTCGTCCTTGCCGCTGGACGCCGCCGTGACGGGAACCTACCGGGGCGGCGTCCGCGTCCAAGCCGCCTCGTTATCCGGGCGCCCGGCCTGGTCCGAGGCGGCGCGGGCCGGTCCCGTCCCGGCCCTGCCCGCGCCGCTGCTTGCGGCGCAACCGCCGGTCGCGCCGGGGGTTTCGGCGCCGCCAGCCGTCCCCGCGCCGGTCGAGCTGCCGGCTTTCTCGGCCCTTGAGCAGACGGGCCGGGAGCTCGGGCCCGACGCCGCGGCAAGCGCCCCCGCCTTGGCGCTGCGATTCGACGGCGGCCCGCGCGGGCGGGACGCCGAACCGATCGTCGCGGGTTTGGGCGACGGGGGCGCGGCCCTGGAGCGGCCCGCGCCGGCCGAGGACTTCGCCGCCGCCGAGGTGCCCGCGCTCGCGGCCGCGCGGCGGTCCGCCACTTTTGAGAAGCTGGTTCTAGGGCTCAAGCTTTCGGGCCTGCTCTTCATGCACGCCCTGGCCGTGCATGCCGGCGTCGGCGCTCAGGCGGCGGACGCCCTGATCCAGGCCGCGGCGGCGCGCTATTTGCGGCAATTCGCGACGATCAGGATCGGCGTCGACAAGGCTCCCGGCAACGGCCACCAAGCCGTCTCGATCACGGTCGCCAGGCGTCTGCGGCAGCTGGGTTTTGAGGGCCGCCTGGAAGTGGTTTATCACCCCGAGACCAAGGACAAACTGGAATACCTGCTGCCCGGGTTCGATCCGGCGGGCCCTGCGATCCAGGAACTGCCTGCGGCGGGTGTGACGGCCGTTTCCCATGATTTTTTGGATTCGGGCGATTTCGGCCGGGTGCCCCTTGGGCTTCTAGGCGCCGGCGACAGGTCGCCGCAATGGCTAAACGTCGACCGGCTGCTGACCATTGAGGCCTTTGATTGGGGTCCGGCTACCCTGCAGTTCCGGGAAGAACGGGGGAAGCTGGACGCGTCTTGGAAGGTCAATCTGGGCCTGCGCGACCTGCCTCTGGCTTTGGATATCCCAAACCCGGAGGACGCGGACGAATTCGTGTCCAGCCGAATGTCAGGCGCGCCTGAACTGCGCGCCAAGGTCCCCGGCCTGGTCCGCATCGCCGAGTCCGCGGACCGCGTCGAGACCATGGCCGCCTACGGCTTGTCCTACTACGACGGCTGGAAAAAACTGCTCCAGCTTCTGCGGGGAGCGCTCCACGCGCAGCGCGCCCGGCCGGAGAGCTTCCGGGGGGGAGTCATCGTGCCGATCTTTTCCCGCATCGGCGAAGCGCAGATGAAGAAGCTGGAACTCGCCATCCAGGGCGACGGGGCGCTTCGGGGGCGGGTCTGGCGCGCGGACATCGGCGACCCGGATATCGTCCGGCGCATCGACGGGGTGAAGAAGGGGGATATCCTTTTGGTCCGCGTCGGTCCCGCGGCTCAAGAGGTGTTCGAATTTTTCTTTTCCAGAAGCAGCCTGCCGCCCGCCGTGGCCGGAAGCAACGGGATCAACCTCATGCTCGCGGCCCGCAAGCCTTTCTTCAAGACGACCGCGGGCGGCGCCGGCATCCTGGCCGCGCTGCTGCCTCTTCATTTTTTGGGCGTGCGAAGGCTGGTGAGAAAGGCGCACGAAGAGTTGTTGTTTCCCGCGTCGAACGACGTCGCGGGACGGCGCGTGGGCGAGTTCATGCTCGCGTACATGGACGAAGGCTCCGCCCTGCGCGCTGCCTTCTCGGACAAAAGGCCCGCGCGCCTCGGCCGCGACAAGATCGTCGAGGCTTTGCTGAGAAGCGCCCGGAGGACGCTTTTGTCGCCGTGGTCTGCGTTCGACTTCATCCGCAGGATTTGCGCGCTGGTCAAAAGCGCGCTGCGCCGTCCCGGCCGTCGAGTTTCTGAAGTTACTGAAAGCGTGGCACCAAGAATCTTTTGAGCCAGGCCCAGGGGCCGCCGCGGTGCAGGGGGCACTCCTCGCGCGGCTCGGTGCCGGCGACGAATATCTCCTCGCGCCGCTGGGGGCAGCCCGACCGGGCGCGCAGGCCGGAGGCCGGGTCGATCGCCGCGGTCGCGATGCCTTCCGGGCGGACGAACGTTGCGGGGGGGCCGTCGTCGGCCTGGCGCATGAATTCGGCCCAAAGCGGGAGCGCGTCCTTGGCCCCGGTCAATTTCACGGCGCGGTTTAGGTCGTCTCCCGTCCAGACCCCGGCCAGCAGCCGCGGCGTGTAGCCCACGAACCAGGCGTCGCGGCCGTCGTCGGTCGTGCCGGTCTTGCCCGCGCAAGGGCGGTCGAAGCCCAGGCGGGGCAGGGCGGAGGCGGTCCCCTCGCGGACCACGCTTTCCAGCAGAGAGGTCATGAGGTAGGCCCGCGCGGGCTCCAGGGCGGCGGCGGTTTCGCCGGCGGAGTGCTCCAGCACCCCGCCCTCGGAGTCCAGGACGCAGGCCGTCAGCAGGGGCTCGACGCGGCCGCCGCCGTTGGCGAAGGGGGCGTAGGCCGCGGTCAGTTCCAGCAGGCCGACCTCCGAGGCGCCCAGGGCCAGGGCGAGGTTCTCCCGCAGCGGCCCGGCCACGCCCATGCGCCGGGCGAAGTCGGCCGCGGCTTGCGGCCCGATCTGGGCGGCGAGGTCGAGGGTCGCGGCGTTGAGCGAGCGGGCCAGGGCCGCGCGCATGGTCGTGGTGCCCAGGTATATCCCGTCGTAATTGCGGGGAGTCCAGGCGCCGCCGTTGCCCGCTAAGGTCCGGGGCCGGTCCTCCAGGATCGTGGCCGGGGTGTAGCCTTTCTCGACGGCGGCGCCGTAGAAGAAGGGCTTGAAGGCCGAGCCCGGCTGACGGCGGGCCTGGGTGGCGCGATTGAACTGGCTTTGCGCGAAGTCGCGGCCGCCCACCAGGGCCAGGACGCGCCCGTCGGCCGGGTCGAGCGCGGCCAGGGCGGCCTGGTGGGGGCTGCGGCGCAGGCTGCGCTGCGCCGCCTCCTGCAGCAGGGGGTCCATCGTGGTGTGTATGCTCAGGCCGTGGCGGAACACCGCCTCCTCTCCGTAGCGGGGCAGCAGCCTGCGGACCCCCTCGGCGGTGAAGTAGTCGCCGCCGCGCGGCTCCCGCGCCGGCCGCGGCGTCGGCCGCAGCGGCTCGGCCAGGCCCCGGCGCAGGGCCCAGGCCGTGATGAGTCCCTCCTCCCGCATGCGGCGCAGCACGAAGTCCCGGCGCTGCCGGGCGGCCTGCGGGTCGCGCCGCGGGTTGTAGAGATATGGGGAGCGGATGAGGCCGGCCAGCATGGCGCATTCGCCCAGGCTCAGGCCGGGCAGCGGTTTGCCGAAATAGAATTCGGCGGCGGCCTTCATGCCGGCCACGGCCACCGGGCCGTCCTGCCCCATGTAGATGTGGTTGAGATACAGGGTCAGTATGCGTTCCTTGCCCAGGCGCAGCTCGAGATAGACCGAGAAGGCCGCCTCCAGGAGCTTTCGGCGCAGGGTCCGGCGCGGGGTCAGGAACAGGTTCTTGGCCAACTGCTGGGTGATGGTGCTGCCCCCCTGCAGTTCCCCGCGCCCGGAGAGGTCGTTGCGGGCGGCGCGCAGCATGGAGCGGGGATCAAGTCCCCAATGGGAGCGGAAGCGCTTGTCCTCCGCCGCGATGACGGCTTGCTCCAGGGCCGCGGGGAT
>JAQUMZ010000339.1 GCA_028717865.1 Elusimicrobiota bacterium
GATCGGCCGGCGCAACCGAAAGCCGGCTCGAGACGGCCTTCCGATATTCCGTCAGCGTCGCGGATGCCGGGGGCGCGGCAAGATCCAACATGGCGTCTGTCCGGAGGTCCCAGAATTGCAGGAGGCCAGGCTTCCCCCCCGCCTCGCCCAGCTCAATGACCATGGGCGGGACCCCGAAGGCGCAATCGGCGGTGGCGCCGGCCCGCGCCGGCGACGCGACCGCGGCAAGGGATAGGACGATAGCGATCAACCGAGGCACGCCATATTATAATATGCACAGCGAGGAAAACTTCATGCATAAACTGTGGGTCGTCCTCATGGTCGCGGCCTTGTCCGGCTGCGGCAAGCCCGGAATCGAGCACGCCGCCGGCATGGCGCTGGACCTCTACCCCGCCGTCGAGGGGGCCGTCGGCGCCAAGGGATGTCGCGACTTTTATGGCCGTTGCATGATCTTGAAGACCGAGAGGCCGGTCTTGCAGCTGCGGGGATTCGGATTCGTGGCCAAGCCGAAGACTGCAAAGGACGCTCATAACCAGTTGGACCTCATGCTGGATGAAGACCAGGCCCTCGGCCTTGAGCAGGCATCCGAGCAATACAGCGGCCCCGACAAAAGGCTGGCCATCGTCTACCAGAACCGGATATTGCACGCGCCCAAGCTGCGCGGCAAGATCAAGACCAACCAGGTCACGATCGATTTTTGCAACGAGCGCATCTACGAAATCCTCTTGGCGGTCCTGCGCGGGAAGATGCCGCCCGATTACAATTTCGACGCCGACCCCACGGTCCGCGTTTGCTATGAGAAGCCGGAGGAATGACCACAGGGACGTATCGTCGCCATAGTGGCTTCCGGGCGTTCGGTTGAGCATCGGACGAGAGGCGACGCTCTCTCTTCCGCGCTTACAAAAGCGAAGGGGACCGGAGTTCTTGACAAGAACTCCGGTCCCCTTGACACGTCAACGGTCTGGCAAGTTTCTGCCCCAGAAGTATTTAGACGGGAACAAATTTTGTGTCGGAAAAAGCATCAGAAAATGCCTGGACGTTCTGCCGACCTCCCAAAATACCCCCCTCGGAGGCCGTTTACGGTTCCTCCGAAAGCGCCAGGGCCTGACCCAGTCCGGCCTCTCCCGGCGCACCGGGATCAGCCCGGCCACCATCTGCAAACTGGAGCGCGGCGGCGAGACGACCCACCCCGAGATCGTGGGCAAACTCCTGGCTTACTTCGGCCGCGATGTCATGGAGGCTTTCCCGGAAGGCACGGACGCTGTCAACGAACTGATCCCGGTCAAGGATTTCGGCTCATGGCTTCGCAATCTCAGGGTGAGGCAGGGACTCCAACAGGCCGAACTTGCGGAGATGCTTGGGGTGTCCAAGGCCAGCATGTCGGCCTACGAACAGAACCAGACGAAGCCACGAAACGGAGTCCTAAAGAGGTTGAGAAAAGTCCTCAAGCTGAACAGGGAGTTCGACCGGTTTCTTTGAGCGCAACATCTTGCATGCCTCCCTTTGGCCGCGTCGTTTGGATCGACCCCCTCTGGCGTCCGCAGCCACATGCCGTAGCCCCGCGAGTTCGTGGTGTAGACAAGGTCGGAAACCAGATCTCGGCACCGAGCACGTTGCGAAGGGCCGCCGCCGCATTGTTTGCGAAAATTGCCCTTGAAATTCGCCGGACGGAGGTTATACTTGTTGTGACATAGAGCATAGCGCCCAAATCGGCATTGCCATGCACCCCTCCATGCACGCATCGCGCCGCCGCATCTCCGCAGAAACTGGGGACACGCTCATCAGAGCGGGAACCCGAAAAAAGGCCGCCGCATCTTTTTTGGCGGCCGCGCTGACATGGACCTCATTGCCCCCCTCGATTTACGCTCAGACGGGTGGACTTAAAACCGGCAGCCCCAAAATCGTCGGCCGCGGACAAGGCGTAACCGGCTTGTCGCCTGCCGACCAGCTTCAGTTCGCCTCCAATCTGGACCATCTTCTCACGGACTTATCCCGATTGAGCGCAGCGCCATCGGACAATTCCATGGCCTTGCCTCAAGCGTCCGCCGCCGGACCGCAGGCAGCGGTGTCCTTCTTGGCGCGCCAAATTTCCAGCCCTCAAGCGGCACCCCTTGAGATCGCGGCGGCCAAGGCGATCTTGGGGGCGATCCTGGATCCCGAACAATTCTTGCCGCAGCTTGCCGAGGATATCAGGACCGTCCACGCCGCTCAGGAGCCAGGGCTGGGCCAGCGAATCGCCGAATCCCTGACCGGCATGGCGAATGGGCATCGGGCTGACGGGATTCACTTGGAATCCATAAGCAAGCTGCGCTTGACGATCCCCGGCTCTCCCCGTGCCTTGTTTGACGGTGACAGCGGGATTACCAGCAAAGATATTTCTGGATTGCAACCGCAGGCATCCCTCAATGAACGGACGCTCGGCATCGAGGCCCCGGCACCTTGGCCGGAGGATCCTCGCGTCGGCGTTTTTAACGGAAAGTTGCTGCCCGCCCGCGAGATGGGTAAAGCGCAGACCTTGGCCAAAGACACGGTCCCGGAACTGCTCCAGCTTCGCCACACGGTGCAGAGGGACGCCCGGACGATCCTCCAAGAACGCGTCGGGGGCGACCTCGGGGACGGCGCCTTGCATCGCGATGTCACCAGGGTCCTCAATCGTCTGACCAGGGCAGCCGGCCTGGCAGCGGAGTCGGCGCAAGTTTTCATCGGAAATTCGCTCCTGCCCAACGCTTTTACGACCATTACGCCGGGAGAAGCCGAGTTCTTCCAGAGGAACGCGCACATCTCGAAGACTTTCCGCATCACGAACATCTTCTTGTCCCTCGGCCTGCTGAGAGCCGTGCGGTCCGAGGCCAGGCTCGCCGCGGTATTGGCGCACGAGCTCGCGCACAACTTCAAGGGGCATCTGAAGGATTTCACGGGATCTCACATGGTCCTCGGGCATTTTCACGAGCTCGAGGCCGACGCCGAGGCCCTCAAGCTGGTTGCCGCCGCCGGCTATGACCCCGAGGATGCCGCGGATGTGCTTTATGATTTGCAGCGGGAATACGCGCGTCTGGAGGAAGAATACCGCCTGCTGAAACGGGACAAGGGCGATCTCGCGCAGGCTTTGCGGCGGGTCAGGGACATTCATCCCGACAACGATCTGCGCCGCGCGAATCTCCTGGACCACATGGATGAAGCCAAGGAAGCCTATCGCCCCGGGCCGGGAGCTTCCGATGCGGCTCCTGCCTGGATAGAGCGCAGGATGGCGGTCGAGCGGCCCGGCCGCATGGACCGCTTCCACGCGCGCCTGATGAACGGCGACGTGACCGCCGGGTCCGTTGAAAAAGGGCTTCATGCCGTGGAGAATTTTGTCGCCCAGGAGAACAGGGAAGGGGGGTCCCGGTTGACCCTGGAGCATTACGCGATCATCGAAGAAGCCTATCGCGCGATCATCGCGCAGGCCGAATCATCGGACGATCTCCGTCTGATCGAAGTCTCGATGAAGCGCGGGACGAATTCGTTATTCCCTTCCCGAAGCTTGAAGGCGGCTCTGATCACCAGGCAGCTCGATCTTGTTCTGCGGACATTGCCCAAGAACGCCACGCCGGAGGATTTCACCAAGGCA
>JAQUMZ010000340.1 GCA_028717865.1 Elusimicrobiota bacterium
TCGCGCGTGAGCCATGGCCGCGTGCAGGAGACGATCGACCAGAAGCCCGAGCGGGCGGGCTTCTTCGAGTCCATCGGCATCGGGGCCTCGGACCCCGCGTTGTCCACCGAGACCCAGCGCAAGGCGCTGGCCCGCGACGCGGCCATCGTCAAGGCCCAGTACGAGATGCTCTCGCTGATCAAGGGTGTGCAGATCGAGGGCGGCGTGACCGTGGACCGCGCCTTGGAGGTGGAATCGCGCCTGGAGGCCAAGCTCTTGCAGACCATCCGGGGCGCGTCCATCATGAAGTCCGAGTTCACCAAGGACAACGGCTGCGTGGTGACCCTGCGCCTGCCCAAGGAAAAGCTGGAGTTATGAGCCCCCGGCTCGCCGCGGCGCTGCTGCTGGCGGCGCTGGCCGGCTGCGCGACCACGGACCATAGGCAGGCCGAGGCCACGCGCGAGGTGGAGGCCGAGGGTTGGGCGCCGTACGACCGGCGCGACCCGGAGGGCAGCCGGCGCCGGGCGCTGGCCGACGCCCAGCGCAAGGCGGCCGAGCGGGTCAACGGGGTGACGATCTCGGCCTCCTCCCTGGTGGCCGAGGCCGTGAGCGTGCGGGCGCGCATCCTGACCGAGACCGCCGGGGGGGTGCTGGATTGGGACGTCCTCGGCCGGAGCGTCGAGGATGGTTTCTTGAAGATCCGCATCCGGGCCCGGGTCCTGCTGCGCCCGGCCGGCCTGCCGGCGCAGTCCCCGCCCCTGGGCCTGCGGGTCGGCGTGGGCGTCGCGCAGTCCGGGGGCGATCCGGCCTTGAGCCGGGCCGCGGCCTCGGCCCTGCGCCGCGAGCTGCTGGCCCGCGGCTTTTCCGTGGCCGAGCCGGGCTCGGAGGCCCGTCCGGACGTGGCCGTCACGGCCAGCGTGGAGGTCCGCCCGCAGGAGGATTCCCGGCTGGGCGCCTTCCGCTCTAGCGCCGCGATCCTGACCTTGCGCGCCGCCAGCGTGCCCGAGGGCGAGGTGCTTTGGGAATGCGTGCGCCGGGCCGCGGCCCTGGAGCTAGACGCCGCGGGCGCCGACCGCAAGGCCGTGGAATCCGTGGCCGCTCTGGCCGGCCGCGACGCCGCCGCGGGCCTCTCCCGCCTTTGTTGGCAGCGGCGCTAGCACCGGCGCCTTGGCGCCGGTGCTAGGTGCCAGGTTTCATCCACCATTGAAACGGTTGTTTCTGGAAGCCTGGCACCTGTTCTTGGCGCCTTTACTTCACCAGGGCTTTGGCAACCTGGCCGGCGTCCAGGCAGTTGATGAGGTCCTTGCGGGTCAGCCAGCCCTTGCGGGCGATGCGCACTCCGAAGGGCATGGCGTCCAGGCCGTCGGCGTCATGGGCGTCCGGGTTGATCACGCAGCGCGCGCCCAGCTCCGTGGCGCGCTGGAGCTGGCGCCAATCCAGGTCCAGGCGCATGGGATGGGCGTTGATCTCCATGTAGACCCCGCGCCGCGCCGCGGCCTTGAGCACCGCGTCCAGGTCCACCGCGTAGGGATCGCGCTGCAGCAGCAGCCGGCCGGTGGGATGGGCCAGCATGGTGACCCGGGGGTTTTCCAGGGCCTTGAGAATGCGCCGGGTCATGGCCTTGCGTTCCATGGAGAACCCGCTGTGCACGGCCGCCACCACGTAATCGAAAAGAGCCAGGGTTCGGTCGTCGAAGTCGAGGCTGCCGTCGGGCAGGATGTCGCACTCGGTGCCCAGGAACAGGCGCAGGCCCTTGCGGGCGAATTTCTCCCGCAGCCGGCGCCATAGGGCGATCTGGGCGCGCGCCCGCCGCGCGTCCAAGCCGTGGGCTTGGCGCTGGGAGACCGAGTGGTCGGCCAGGCCTAGGTAGCTCCAGCCCCGCGCCAGGGCGGCCTTGGCCATGGTCTCGGCGTCGGCCAAGCCGTCGCTCCAGTCGGTGTGGCAATGGAAGGTGCCGCGGATGTCCTTATCGGTCACGAGCTCGGGCAGCCGGCCTTGCTCGGCCGCCTCCAACTCGCCCATGTCCTCGCGCAGCTCGGGCGGGATGTGCGGCAGGTCCAGGGCCCGATATATGGCCGCCTCGTCCCGGCAGGCGATGGAGCTGCCCAACTCCTTGGCGCTCTTGCCCTTGGCATGGGCGGCGGGGGAGAAGCCGTATTCGTTCAGGGAGAGCCCCTTGAGCCGCAGGGCCCGGCCGCGCAGGGCGATGTTGTGGGCCTTGCTGCCCGTGAAATAGGCCAGGGCGAAGGCGTATTGCGCCTCGGACACGACCCGAAGATCCGACTGGATGTTGCCCGACAAGATCACGATCGAGCGCGTGGCGCCCCGCTATACGATGCGCGCGACGCTAGGCATGGATGTGAATGCCCGCATGACGGCCTCGGCCGCGCCGGGCTTGGCGCTGGCCAGGAAATCCAGGTCCCCGATCGTCTCCAGGCCGCGGCGCAGGCTGCCGGCCAGGTCGCAGCGCACGACCTCGCGGTGCTTGCGCAGGACCTCCAGGACCGTCCGCGCGGCATTTTGGGCGGCGTCCTGCAGGTGCCTCCCGGAGAAGCGCCGCAGCGCCGCGATCGATTCCAGGAGCTTGGCCTGGGATTTTTCGCCGAATCCGGCGAGGGCGGCGACGCGGCCGGCCTTGGCGGCGGCCTCCAGGGCGTCCACGCCGGCGACCTTTAGCTTATCGTGCACGAGCTTGGCGCGCTTGGGTCCGAAGCCGGGGATCTTGGTCATCTCGAGCAGCCCGGCCGGCAGGGAGGCCTTAAGCTCTTCGTACAGGCGCAGGCGGCCCGTGGCGTGGAGCTCGGCGATCTTGCCGGCCAGGTCCTTGCCGATGCCGCGCAGCTCGCTGAGCTTGCCGCCGGCGCAGAGTTCGTCCAGGTCGCCCTGCAGGCCCGCCATTATGCGCGCGGCGTTGTAATAGGCGCGGACCCGGAAGGGGTTGTCGCCCTTGAGCTCGAGCAGGGCCGCGATCTCCTCGAGCGCCGCCGCGATTCGAGCCTTGTCCACGCGGCTATCATAGCACTTGAAGTCCGCGCCGCGAACAGCCCTGTGGAAATTGGTGCCAGGCATTGCATTATTGCATTCAGCGCTGGTTCCAGATCCTATAACAGAGTGGCTTGGCGACCGGAGTTTTGGGAAAGCCTGACACCCCATAATGCTAGAATTCGGGCGTGGCCGACGACGCTGCTCCGGCGGATCCGCGCAAGCTGCGCCAAGCCGTGGTCATGGCCGCGGAGATATTGGGCCTGCTCATGGAGGCCATCCGCCAGGAGTTCTCGGCGGGTCGCTGGGCGGCCTTCGAGGCGACCAAGGGCTTTCTCGACGGTCCCTGCGGCGCCTGGGCCGCCCGGGCCGCGGCGGCCGCCCGCGAGAGCCCCGAGGACGCCGGCGACGACCTGCTCAACCGTTTGCGCGGGGCCTTCCTGGACCTCGAGCGCGCGGCTCGCGCGGCCATGCGCCTGCTGGCCGAGGAGAAGCGCTGCCGGCGCGACGAGGTCTGCGCCGCCGCGGGCCTGAGCTCGACCAGGGCGCACGAGGACAACCTCGCCGATCTGCGGCAGCTGCTCGAGTCGCTCGCCCCGGCCCTGGCCGAGCCCGGCTTGCGCCAGCTCTTCGAGCTGGCCCAGG
>JAQUMZ010000341.1 GCA_028717865.1 Elusimicrobiota bacterium
CGACGAGCTCGCCCGCGGCCGGCAGGCGGCGGACTTCTGCCTCGGTTCGCCGGGCTGCGACAAGACCCTGATCTTGCGCGCCCCGGACCTGGCCGCCGCTTTCGAGGCCCTGGAAGGCGTCGCGCTTTACGCCTTGCTCCAGGCCCGGCGCCGGGACCGGACCCTGCGCATCCTGGTCGAGGGCGGCAGGGCGGCCCTGACCCGGGAACACTTGGACTTCCTACGCGATCACAAGATATTCCTGGCCGGGAAAGACTACGCCATCGTGCCCTTGGACCGCCGGGACGCCCGGTCCTTGGGCGAGCGGGTCGCCGCCGCGGCCAGGCGGGGCTTCAACCGGGTGAAGCTGGAACTGCCGGGGGAGCCGGGCCTCTGGAGCGACGAGGAGCTCGACGCTCTGGCCCGGGGCTTCGCGGACCTGGAGCGCTATCTGGCCGGCGCCGCGCCGCGCCGGGCCGCGCCGGCCCTGCTCAACCTGGCCTGGGGCCGGGAGACGGGGCTGGGCCAAGGCGGGCTCGACCCGCGGGCCAGCCAGGAGTTCCAGCGCGCTCTGGAGCGCCTCGCCATGCGGCTGCGACGGCTCGGCGCCCGGCGCCCAGCCTGGACCGCCTACGCCCGCGAGCTCTCCGCTTTGTCCGGGCTTCATAGCGGCTTTCTATGCCGATAACGCGACCGCGCGGCGAAATTGTAGAATGCCTCGTGCGTGCCGCGCCGTGCGCGGCGCGCCGATTCTAGCCCGGACCGCCATGTGCAAATTTAAATCCGCGATCGTGACGCGCACGCAAGTGCTGCACGACCCCGACGTGGATTGGCACGACGACCTGCTTTCCCAATTCGGCCTCGACGACCGCACTCCGCATCCGGACTTCGTGCGCGTAGAGATGCTGCCCAACAACGGCGACGTTTTCGACCACGCGCGCCGCAACTGGCGGCTGAAGGTGGACCAGGACTACCGTCCCGATTGGTTTCACGAAGAGGAAGCCGGCGCCGCAGTCTGGGAGACCGTGCAGGCCACTTTCCGGTCCAGGTTCCTTACCACCGGCCACCTGCGCGAAGAGCTCAACTACGGACGCTGGTTTCTGGACGGTTCGGCCATCATCAAGCGCCTCGGAGACGTCGCCGTAGTCAAGGAGGCCCGGGGCGCCGCCATCCTCCGGACGGTGGGCGACACCGCGGTCGTCGAGCGCGTCTGCGGCCGGGCCCGGCTGGGCACCGTCCATGACGGCGCGACCGTAAAGGAGGCCTGCGGCGCGGCGCAAATCAACCGTGTCGACGGCTCCGCGACGGTAAAGGCCCTCGCCGGCCGCGCCCGGATCAAGGAACTGGGCGGCTGCGCCACCGTGGAGCGCATGTTGGAGCATTCCACCATAGAGCGTATGACCGACTCCGCCACGGTCGGCTGCGTCCGGGACGCCGCGACCCTGCGCCGCATAGGCGGCTCGGCCACGGCCATAATTTATTCCCGGCAGGCGCGCTGGTCCGTGCGCGACCACGCCGTGGTCATATGCCGTCACGAATCGCCCATGAAGATAGCGGTCGCCCAGAGCGGCGCCAGGCTCGATGTCCGCGGGGCTCCCCCGGGACGGCGCCGCGACCGAAGCGCGCGATGAGCGCGGACCGCGAGCCGCGGCCCGAGCGCCTATTAGCCGCGTTGCGGCTTAAAAAAGCCGGCTTGCTCGAAAGGCTCGGCCGGCCCCGGGCCGCGTTGGCGCAATGCCGCGCGGCGCTGCGCGCCGACGGGAATTGCTGGAAAGCCCATGAGCGGCGCGCGCGCCTGCTGGCGCAGTTGGGCTCCAGCCGGGCGGCTTGGCAGGCGCTGAGCCGCGCCATAAGGTCGGCGCCCCGTTCCCGCTATCTGCTCCTCATGCAGACGCACCGGCTCGAAGAGCTCGGCTTATATGCGCAAGCCCTGGCCGCCTGCAAAACCATGACCCGGTCGTCCCCCCGCTCCTGGGAAGCCTGGGGCAAGCGCTACGACCTGGAGTCCAAGCTGGGCCGGAAAGCCGACGCCCTGGCGTCTTTGCGCCGGGCCTGCCGGGCCATACTCCGGCGACTCGGCCCGCGGCCGGATTCTCCGGGGCTGCTCATGCGGGCGGCGGAAATGCTCAGCGGCGCAGGCGAGCACCAGAGAGCCTTTTGCCTCCTGCGCCGAGCCCTGCGTTTCCTGCCGGGCTGCGCCCCGGCCCGGTTGCGGCTCGCCGAGTTATACCTCTGGCTGGGCCGCCCCCGGGCCGCCCAAAACCAGTGCCGCAAAGCCCTGGACCTGGGGGCCGACTCCGCGCGCCTGCGCCGCAGTCTCGGCGCGGCCTTGGTCATGCAAAAAAAGTTCCCCGAGGCCGTGGCCCAGCTCGACCTCGCGCTCGCCGCCGGAACCCCGGACTTGGAGGCTTACGTGTGGCGCGCGGAAGCCCGCCACCGGATGGGCGAGCACGGGGCCGCGCTCGATGATTTGGCGCGCTGCGATACCCTCGCCGACGAGGCGCTCGCCGTGCCGACCCTGGCGGCCCTCGCCCGGATCGCGCTGGCCCGCCCCGTGGCCGAGCCGCAATACGCGCTGATCCGGCAGTTGCTTCCGGCGGCTTGGCGCGCCGTCGGCGCCGAGCTCTCGCCCCGCCGTCCCCGCGCCTCCCGCGGGCTTCTGGAGCGCATACTGGCCAGGCTCGGCGGCAACCGCAGCGCCGCAAAAACCCATCTCCGGGGGCGGGCCGGCCGGCCCAGCTTGGCGGCCTACCGCAACGAGGACGCCGCGGCCGATTTCATCCTTATGCAGACGCAGATCCGTTCCGGCGACTTGGAGGGGGTCTTGTCAAAATTCGCCGCGCTGCCCCCCTCCAACCTGCTCCATATCCATAGGGGCGAAGTCCTGCTCTGGGCCGGCCGCTACCGCGAGGCCCGGGCGGACTTCCGTGAAGCCCTGCGTTTTCGCCAACGCAGCCGCTGGACCCGGGTGGGGCTGGGGGCCGCGCAGCTGCTGCTGGGGGACCGCGCCGCCGCGCTGCGCTGCATCGAGCGCGGCGTGGCCGAAGGCGCTCCGCCGCGCAGTTGGCTCAATTGGCGGGGGGAGGCGCATCGGTTGGCGGGCCGCTGCGATCTGGCCGTCGAGGATCTGCGCGAGTCGGTCGCGCTGACGCCGAGGAAAATCGGCGCCTGGATCAACCTGGCCCTAGCCCTGGACGAACTGGGAGCCGGCGACGAATCCCGCCGCATCTTCCTGCGCCTCCGGGATTGGACCCCGCATTTCCTCTCCGTGGCCGCCCGAGCCGCGGGCGCCGGGACCGGCCGCGAGCCCCGGGCCCGGAGCGCCACGCTGCTCAAGGCCCTGGAGCTTATGCGCGGCAACCGTTCCTCCTGGCTTTACACGTACGCGGACGACGCGGGCCGGATCCACAACATCCACGCGCGCCTAAATTACGCCGAGGCGCCCTGAGGACCGCCAGCCCCGGGGGCCTGCCGCAAGGCGTTGAAAAGACGGTTGGCAAGCCAGACGGCGCCCTCGTAACCTAAAAACGGAGCCGCAGCTACATGGTGCGTGCGGTAGGACGGAAATCCGAACTCCACGCGGGGCAGGCCCTTCAAGCCCGCGTGGCCCGGGAAAAAACCGTT
>JAQUMZ010000342.1 GCA_028717865.1 Elusimicrobiota bacterium
CCGCTCTTCCGACCTATGTGGAGCGATTACCGCGACTCGCGCGTGCGGCCTTGGCGGGATTCCTGGGGCGCGGCCGCCGGCATGGCCCGCATCCTCTGGCGGGCGCGGCGCGGAGATTACGACCGGCCCTGACGCCGATTAATCCGCGCCGGCGGGGGGCAGGGCGAGCGCGGCGGGGGGCAGGGGCCGGGGGCAGCGGGCGGGGGGCCGGAAGAGCACGGCCACGGCCAGCGGGGCGCAGAACTGCCGGCAGGGAACCAGGCCCAGCACCGGCGCGCGCCGGGCCAGGGCCTGCCGCCACATGGGGTCGAAATCCTCGCTGTCGCTGCGCAGGGACGTGATGAGCAGGGCCGCCGGCGGGGTATGCCGGAACGCGAGCTGCGCGTCGCGCGGGGTGGCGGCCAGGGGCACGGCGGGGCGGCCGCCGTCCCAGGCCACGAGCCGGTTGGCGTCCGTGTAGATCACCTCGCCTTCGGCCGTATGGCGCCGGATGAAGGCTCCCAGCTGGTCCTGCACCGCGCGCCGCTCCAGGCGCGCCGGCCGGTCCTTCCAGGCGTCCTTGAGGTCGATCGCGGTCGGGCCGAGGCAGAGGCCGGCCAGCAGGCCGGCGGCCAGCGCCGGCCGGCGCAGCGGCCAGCCGAGCCGTTCGCGGGCGAAGCGGGTCAGGAACAGCGCGGCCAGGACCGCGCCGAGAGGGAACAGCGGCGTGAGGTAGTGCGCCGCTCCGTAGCTGATGACCGCGTTGAAGGCCAGCACGGGCAGGGCGATGCAGAGCGCCGCCGCCCGCCAGCGCGCGGCCGCGCCCGTCTGGGCCGCCAGGCCCCCGAGCAGCATGAGGGCGGAGAGGACGGCGCCGTTTCCGGCCTCCGTGAAGCGCTTGACCGCGTATAAAGGGCCGGTGACGGCCTTGAGCAGGAAGTCCATGGGGTAGGCCCGCATCGCCTCCAGGGCGCTGAGGTTCATGAAGGTCGTCCGGGCCCGGAAGCCGGGGAACGCGTGCGACCAGTTGAGCACGTAGTAGCCCGGAGAATAGAACCAGACGCCGGCGGCGGCGTGGTTGTAGGCCGCCAGCGGCGCGAGCGCCAGCGCCGTGCCGGCCAGCAGCGCCGCCGTCGGGCGCCAGTTCCGCCCGTGCAGCCAGAGGCTGGCCGCCAGGAACCCGGGCCAGTAGCTCTGGGCGGCCATGCGCGTGCAGGAGGCCAGGCCCAGGCCCAGCCCCGCCGCCGCCGCCCAGCGCCAGGACGGCTTTCCTTCCGCCGAGCGCCGCAGGCAAAAGACCGACGCGGTGACGAAGAAGATGAAGGGGGGATCGGTCGGGGCCATGAAGACCCCCTCCATGACCAGGTAGCTCGACCAGAAGAGGGCGGCCGCGATCAGGGCGGCCGCCTCGCCCGCCAGCGCGTCGGCCAGGGCATAGACCAGCAGCCCGGTCAGCAGCGTGAAGGCGAAGCCCACGACGAGGTAGGCCCAGGGAGCCTCGCCCAGGAGCCGGTAGCCGGTCCCGAGCAGCGCGATGGCGACCGGCCCGTGGTGCAGGAACGGGATGGGAAAGTTCGTGCCGGGGGGAAAGAACGCCAGCTGGGCGGGATCGGCGGTGTAAGTGACCAGGCCCAGGCCCCGGGCGAAGTTCCGGGCGGCGTCCATGTAGAATTTCACGTCGGACTCCGGCCCCGCGAACATCGCCTTGGAGAATACCGCCCACCAGGCGCCGGCCGCGGCCGCGGCCAGGCTCAAACGCGCGACGCGTCCCCTCATCGGCCGTATTATACAAAAGACCTTTCCGCGACGAGGGGCGCCGGTCATCAAACCGTTACCTAATCGTTACCGCCGGCCGGCGCGCGCCGGGCGTATAATGGCCGCGGCGTTCGAGGAGGCGCGCATGCCGAGATGGGCGGCCGTGTTCGTGATGGGGGCGTGGCTGGCGGGGACGCCGGCGCGGGCGGAGGTCGTCCGGCTCAAGGACGGCACCCGGCTCAGCGGCACCATACGCAGCGCGGCCCCGGATCATATCGAGCTGGAGACCCCCAACGGCACGATGCGCGTGCGCCGGGATCGCATCGCGGGCATAGATTTCGGGGCGGCGCCCGCCGCGGCGGTCCCGCCGTCTGCGCCGCCCGCGGCCGAGCCATGGCGGGCCTACCGGGAGCCTTGGGAAAAGCCCGTGGGGGCGGGCTCCAGCTTCCTGTCCCTGGGCCTGGGCATGGACATACCTATCAGCCGCGTGGACCTCTCCGGCGCGGCCGGAGGCGGGAAGACGGCCAACGGCGACGTCGGGCCGCTGGTCGCCATCCAATACCTTTATCAGCTGGACCGCAGGGTGGGCTTGGGCGCCGAGTTCGATTACCTGAACCGTTCCCGGACCGAGTCCTTCAGCGCGGTGTCCGACGCCATCACCAACGTCTCGGGCGATTCCGTGCTGTTCCTGGGCGTGGGGCGGGTGCTGCTGCGCGACGAGGGCAACGCCCGGCCCTACCTGCTGGCCGCCTTGGGGGCGCACCGCACCGCCTTGACGGTGGACGCCACGCCGCAGTTCGGCTTCTCCTGGGCCGACACCGGGACCGACGAGACCCGCCGGTTCGCGGACGACGACGCCTGGGGCCTGGCCTCGTCGCTGCGCCTGGGCGTGGATTTCTTCGCGGCCAGCCCCGCCATCCTGGGCGTGGAACTGGGCTGGACCAGGATCGACACGGCGACCTACGGCGCCACCTCCGCCGGGCGCGCTCAGGGCCTGGACCGCGTCCGGACCGCCATCCATCTGATCACGCTGGCCGGACGCCTGGGCTTCACTTTATAGGAAGCGGAATCGGTTCTTAGGGGGGGCGAGCCATGGGACAGGCGGAGGGGAGCAGGACGTTCTGGATGGTTTTCGGCTGCGGGGTGCTGACGGCCGCGTTCGCCTCGGGTCTGCTGGGCGCGGGCCGTCCCGGCATCGTCCGCGGGGGCGGCGGGGACCGCGCCGGGACGCCCCGGCGCGGGTGGTCGCATTCCCCGGGGGTCGTGATCCGGATGCGCGATGTCCCCGTGCCCAGGCCGCAGGTGCCGGCGCCGGCCGGCATCGTGCGGCAGGCCCCGCGTCCGCCCCAGCCGACGCTGGGCGCCGACGGCGCGGCCTTCCGCACCCGGGCCCTGGCGGGGCCGCCGCGCCAGCCCGGCATCGTCCGCAATCCGGATTTCGGGCGGCAGCTGTCGTCCCAGAGGGGCCTGGAGCGCGATCCCGGCCGCTTCTATTGGCATCGCCACGGCGGCGTGCCCTACGTCCATCGCTTTTACCACGACGTGGATTGGTACGGCTTCTGGCACGGCGGCGCCTTCTTCTGGATGCGCCCCTTCGGCGGTTTCTGGTGGTGGTACGATCCCTTCTTCGCGCGCTGGGTCTACTGGTACGACAATTATTGGTGGTGGCCCGGTCCGGGGGGAGCGCTCTACGTCTACATGGATAACAATTATTATCCCTACGACAGCGTCCAGGGAATCGTGACGGTCAAGAGCCCTCAAGTTGAGACTCCGCCGCCCGCGGCTCCCCCTCCGCCCGAGACCTCGGCGGGAGCCTACGCGAGTCCGGATAAGACGCGCTTGGTCCGCATCC
>JAQUMZ010000343.1 GCA_028717865.1 Elusimicrobiota bacterium
GCCCACCCCGGTCTCGGCCCCGCCGTAGGGCTCGATGGCGCAGGGATGGTTGTGGGTCTCCACCTTGAAGGCCAGGGCCCACTTGGGCCCGAAGGCCACTATGCCCGCGTTGTCCTTGAAGACGGAGAGGCACCAGGGCTTGGCCAGGCGCCGGGTCGCCTTGACGATGGTCTCCTCGAGCAGGCTCTTGATGAGGCGCGTCTTGCGCCCCTCGCGGTAGCGGATGGGGCCGGTGAAGGTCTTGTGCTTGCAGTGCTCGGACCAGGTCTGGGCCAGGGTCTCGAGCTCCGCGCGGGAGGGCTCGCGGCCGAGCTTGCGGAACTGCGCCTGGATGGCCAGGAGCTCAAGTTCGCTCAGCGACCAGCCGTGGGCGGCGCCCAGGGCCTTGAGCTCGCCGGCCGGCCGCTTGAGCAGCTCGAGCTCCGGCGCGCAGGACGGCTCGGCCGCCGGCATCAGCGTCCCTCGCTTACGGAGAATCGGTGTATGATCGGGTTGGCCAGGGAGCGCGTCACGGCCTTCTCGATCTGGGGCCGGCCGCACTTGGCGTGCACGTGGTAGGCCGCGCCGCAGCGCACCCGGATCGGCTCCGGCACGCCCAGCTCGGCCAGGGCGCCGCGCAGGCTCTCGCCCACGGCGTCGGTGACGGTCGGCTTGAGCCAGACCTCGACGCGCCAGAGCAGGCCGCCGCTGGGCGCGGGCTCGGGCGCCGGCCCGACGCGGAACTCCTGGGTTACGCAGTCGCAAAGCAGCTCGCGCGCGGCCAGCTGGGCGTGGGAAAGGTTGAGGGCCCCGTCGAGGGCGTAGAGCCGGGTGACCCGGACCGAGCGCGCCGCGGCCACGCCCGCCGACTGCAGCAGGCCGAGGGCCGAGTTGCCGTCGGCGTCCGTGAAATCGGGCTTGAGGCAGACCGAGACCAGGTAGCCGTCCGCCGCCGCCGCCGAGACGTTGCCCGCGGCCGGATTTTCCGTGCTCAAGGTCATTTCTCCCCCGCGATGCGCAGGAATTCCTCGTAGCGCCGCAGGGTGCCCGCGACCACCTCGGGCGGCAGGGGGGGAGGGGCGGAGCGCTTGTCCCAGCGCGCGCGTTCCAGGTGGTCGCGCACGAACTGCTTGTCGAAGCTCTCCGGCGAGCCGCCGGGCCGCCAGAGCCGGGCGGGCCACAGGCGCGAGGAATCGGGGGTGAGCAGCTCGTCTATGACGATGAGTCCCTCGCCCAGGAAGCCGAACTCGAACTTGGTGTCGGCCAGGAGCACGCCGCGCGGCTCCAGGAAATCCGCGGCGAAGCGGTAGAGCGCCAGGGATGCCGTTTCCAACCGCCGGGCCGTGTCCGTCCCCACCATGCGGGCCAGCTCCTCGCGCGAGACGTTCTCGTCGTGGCCGGCTTCGGCCTTGGTCGAGGGCGTGAAGATCGGCTCGGGCAGGCGGTCGGCCTCGCGCAAGCCCTTGGGCAAGGCGCGGCCGCAGACGGCCCCGGTCTTTTGATAGTCCTTCCAGCCCGACCCGGCCAGGTAGCCCCGCACCACGCACTCGGCGTCGACGCGGCGGGCTCTGTGGGCCAGGGTGCAGCGGCCGGCGAAAAGCGCGGGATCCGGGCGCACGGGCAGGTCCATCTCGGCCAGATCGGCGGTGATGAGATGGTTGCCGATGACGTTCTTCGTGCGCGCAAACCATAGGGCGCTGATCTGGGTCAAAAGCTTTCCCTTGCCCGGGATGGGGGTGGGCAGGACGTGGTCGAAGGCGGGGATGCGGTCGGTGGCGACGATCAGGAGGCGCTCGCCTAGGTCGTAGACGTCTCGGACTTTGCCTTGGCGGAGGAGAGGAAGGGCTAAAGACAACGGATTTGACGGCACGAACGAATGGCCACCCCAGGGATTCCCCCCTCCTAGGGGGGAATCTTGGTTTGATGACGGATTAGGCAACGAATGGCCACCCCAGGGATTCCCCCCTCCTAGGGGGGAATCTTCCTTCGGCACCTTCGGTGCCGAATTTGTTTTATCTGCCTGCGTTTTGGGGTTTGGTTCCTTCTTCCTTGACACGACCTTGCCTATTCCCATTCTATGGTCGCGGGGGGCTTGGAGGTTATGTCGTAGGCCACCCGGTTGACGCCCTTGACCTCGCTGATGATGCGGCTGGAAATTTTCTGGAGCAGTTCCGGGGGCAGTCTCGACCAGTCCGCGGTCATGCCGTCGCGGGAGTCGACGCTGCGCAGGACGACGGCGTTTTCGTAGGTCCTGGAGTCGCCCATGACGCCTACGGAGCGCACGGGGAGGAGGACCGCGAAGGATTGCCAGACTTGGTCGTAGAGGCCGGAGGCGTGGAGTTCCTCGCGCAGGACGAGGTCGGCCTTGGCCAGGACGGCCAGGCGCTGGGGGGTGACGGCGCCCAGGACGCGTATGGCCAGGCCGGGGCCGGGGAAGGGGTGGGCGCCCAGGACGTCGGCGGGCAGGCCGAGTTCGCGGCCGAGGCGGCGGACTTCGTCCTTGAAGAGGCAGCGCAGGGGCTCGACGAGCTTTAGGCGCATGCGCTTGGGCAGGCCGCCGACGTTGTGGTGGCTTTTGATGACGGCCGAGGGGCCGTGCACGGATACCGATTCGATGACGTCCGGATAAAGCGTGCCTTGGGCGAGGAATTCCACGCCCTTGAGGCGCTTGGCCTCGCGGTCGAAGACCTCGATGAAGCTTCGGCCTATGATCTTGCGCTTGCGCTCGGGGTCGGCCACGCCGGCCAGGCGGCCGAGGAAGAGCTTGGAGGCGTCGACGGTTTTGATGTTGAGGCCCAGGGCGCCGCCGAGTTCGCGCTCGACTTTCTCGCGGTCGCCCAGGCGCAGCAGGCCGGTGTCGACGAATATGCAGTGGAGCCGCTTGCCCACGGCGCGGTGGATCAAAGCCGCGGCCACGGAGCTGTCCACGCCCCCGGAGAGGGCGCAGACCACGGAGCCCCGGCCCACGGTCCGGCGCACGTTCTCGACCTGGGCCTTGAGCAGGGAGCTCATGGTCCAGCGCTCGCGCAGGCCGCAGATGCGGCGGGCGAAGTTTTCCAGGATCTTGCCGCCTTGCGGGGTGTGGGCCACCTCGGGGTGAAACTGCACCCCGTAGAGGCGGCGCGTCTCGTCGGCGATGGCGGCGTAGGGGGCGGTCTTGGTGGCCGCCAGGACGGAAAATCCGTTGCGCAGGCGCCGGGCGCCGTCGCCGTGGCTCATCCAGGCCTGCAGGCGCCTGGGCACGCCGGCGAAAAGCGGCGAGCCGCGGCGCACGGTGACCTCGGCGTGGCCGTACTCGCGCCGGGAGGAGGGCCGCACCGAGCCGCCGTGCAGGCAGACCAGCAGCTGCATGCCGTAGCAGATGCCCAGCACGGGCAGGCCCAGGCGCAGGACCTCGGGGTCGGGCCGGGGCGAGCCGCTGCGGTGGACCGAGTCGGGGCCGCCGGAGAGCACGAGCCCGGCCGGGCGGCGGGCCAGGATGCGCTCGACGCCCGCGGAGTAGGGCAGGATCTCGGCGTATATCTCCAGCTCGCGCAGGCGGCGCGCTATGAGCTGGGTGTACTGGCTGCCGAAGTCGAGTATGAGTATGGGACGCTGGCCCG
>JAQUMZ010000344.1 GCA_028717865.1 Elusimicrobiota bacterium
CCCACAGAACGAGCAGCTCGCAGCCCAGGCGCCGGCGCAGCAGCCGGCCCAGCGCGGCGAAGCTGGCGGCGGGCCAGCGCCGGGTGGGCTTGCGCGAGGCGGGGGCCAGGGCCACGACGTCGGCGGGGGCGGCCGGCCCGCGGGCCAGATAAACCTTGGGCATGAAATCCGCGCCGGCGGCGGACAACCCCAGGGCGCAGAGGACGCGGATCTTCTCGAGCCCGGCGTAGCAGGTCCGCTCGGATTGGACCAGGAGCCGGTTGTAGGCCCAGCGGTGGGCCGCGTGGGCCGGGCCGGCGCGCACGGGCGCGCCGCTGGCCGCCGCGAGCAGCGCGCTGCGGGGATTGCCCAGGTAATCGATGACCCAGTCGTAGCGCCGCCGGCGCAGGCGCCAGGGCCAGGCCAGGGCCTCGAGCGTCCCCGGCCCGTAGACCAGCAGACGGTCGACGTGCGGGTTGCCCGCCAGGGCTTGGGCCCCGGGGGGCTCCGCCAGGAAATCGAGCGCCGCGGCCGGAAAGCGCGCCTTCAACGCGGCCAAGGCCGGCGTCGTGAGTATGACGTCGCCTATGCGGCGCAGCTGTATGACCAGGATGCGGGCGGGCTCTTTCAGAGGCGCGACCTCCCCCGCGTCAGGTTCAAGTGGAAATCGAGCATGGAGTCGTCGCCCCGTATGAGCAGGCGCCGCAGCGGCCCGCGGGCCGGATCCCAAGGCCGCGGGGAGATGCCCTGCTTGATGCTGAAATCGTAGCGGTAGCCCGCCTCCCGGACCAAGTCCCTTAGGCGGGGATCGAGGGCCCCGGAGCCGTAGGGATAGGCGAAGCCGAGCACGGGCCGCCCCAGCCGGCTTTCCAGAAGCCGCTTGCTTTCGAAAACCTCCCGGCGGGCCGTCTCGGTGGGGGCGCGGGCCAAATCGGCATGGCTCAAGGTGTGCGAGCCGAATTCGATCCCGCCGGAGTCGCGCATCTCGAGGACCTGCGCCCAGGACAGCATGGGCGCCTCGGGGCCGCCGGCCGGGTCGCGCCAGCTGCCGCGCGCGAGGGCCTCCACGATCAGGAAGATGTTGGCCTTCATGCCGTATTCCCGGAGTATGGGGAAGGCCGCGGCGCGGTTGTCGGCGTGGCCGTCGTCGAATGTGATCAGGACGGGCTTGGCGGGCATGGGGCCGCGGCCGGACTCGGCCGCCTGCAGCTCGGAGAAAAGCAGGGGGGTCCAGCCCCCGCGCTTGAGGTAGTCCAGCTGGCGGCGCAGAGCGCGCGGCGAGACCCAAAGCTTGGCCAGCCGGGCGCCCGCGGGGGCAGACCCGATCTTGTGATACATCAAAACCGGCAAGCCCTCGATCCGGGGCCGCCACCAATTCCAGCGCGCGCTGGCCGCGGCGGCCGCGGCGGCGGCCGCGGCTATCGCCGCCAGCATTATGGCCGCATCTCCATTTCCCTTAGTTTCGCATATTTGAGCCTGCTATGGAACGCGGCCAGGGCCGCCCAGGCCAGGCCCGGGAAGCCGTCGAGCGCGCCCAGCTTGAGGACGGCGCGGGCGAAGAACTCCCAGGGCAGGATCAGGTGGTGCCAGGGCCGGAACCTCCGGCCCTGGCTTCGCCTTTTGAGCGCGGCCAGCGTGGTATAGCGGTCCAGCTTGCCCAGATAGTCCGAAAGGTCCCGATAAGGCGCGTGGACGATCTTCTCCGATATGCGCCGCACCCGTCCCGGGACCGATATGGACTCGTGCAGCGCTCCGCCCTCGAAACGCGCCCCGGCCCGGCGGAAGAGCCGGACGTGGGACTCGGAGCCCAGGCCGCCCCAGCGCAAGGCGGCGCCGAGGAAGCGCACCTCGAAGCTTATGTCGTAGGCGTCGGCGTCGGGCGCCGCGAGGCGCCGCCGCAGGGCGCGCGCCAACTCCGGGCTCAGGCGCTCGTCGGGATCGATCCAGAGGCACCATTCCCCGGAGGCGGCGTCGAGCGAGGCCTGGCGCTGCGAGGCGTAATCCGCGAAGGCGCGCCTGAGGACCTTGGCGCCGGCGGCGCGGGCCACCGCCTCGGTCCGGTCCCGGGTGTCCTCGGAAACCACGACGACGATTTCGTCGGCGGTTCCCCGCAGGCTTTCCAGGCAGCCGGGGAGGTCTTGTTCCTCGTCGGTAGCGATCAGTATCGCGCTAAGCCAGGCTGGCATAGACGTCCTCCATGCGGCGGGCCATGCGTTTGAGCCCGAAATTCGGCAAATCCTCCCGCGCCCGGGCCGCCAGCCGGCGCCCCAGGGCCGGGTCGTCGGCCAGGCGGGCGATGGCCGCGGCCAGGGCCTCGGGGTCTCGGGGGGGGGGCCAGCAAGCCGGAACTGCGGTCGGCCACGATCTCCGGTATGCCTCCGGCCGAGGCGGCCGCGCTGGGCACGCCGCAGGCCGCGGCCTCCAGCAGGGCGCTGCCCATGCCCTCTCCCCAAGAGGAGAGGACGAATACGTCGAGGCACTTGAGCAGGGACTCCGGTTCGCGGACCTGCCCGAGCAAAAAGAGGCGGCCCGCAAGGCCCATGCGCTCCACCGACTTGAGCAGCCGCGCCTCCTCGGGCCCTTGGCCGGCGATCAGGAAGGTCAGGCCGGGCCGTCCGCGCAGGACCAGGACCGCGGCCGCGAGCAATGTGTCGTGGTCCTTGTGCGGGACCAGGGCGGCCAGATTCCCGACCCAGATTCCGGTCTCGGGCACCCCGTAGGCGTCCTGGAAGCGGCGGCGCAGAGCCAGGCGCTGGGACGGCGAGGGCGCGGCGAATTTGTCCGCGGGCATCTGCGCCCAGCCGCTTTCCTCCTCATCCACGGGCAGGCCGTCCGGCACCACGGCTATCCGGCCGGGGGGCGTGCCCGCGGCCTCCAACAGGGCCGCCACGGCGCGGGAAACGGCCGCCACGCGGCCCGCCCGGTCGTATTTGAGCCGCCGGCTGAGCGGATTGAGGGTCTTGAAATCCACGCGCCGGTGCGCCACCCAGGGCACCCCCGTCCAAGCCCCGGCCATGCAGGCCAAGGCCGCGGCATGCGCGGTATGGGCGTGCAGCACGGGATGCCGGGCCCGCGCGGCCAGACGGGCCAGGCGCCAGGCCGAAACGGGATCCCATTCCATCAGGAAGGGCAGCGTCTCCACGGCCAGGCCCTGCCGGCGCGCCTGCGCCTGCAGGGGCGAGCCCGCCCGGCAAACCACCGTGTTGCGGTGTCCCGCCGCGCGCAGGGCCGCCGCCAGGTAAAGCAGCTGGCGCTGGCCGCCGCGCAGGCCCCGCTCGCCGTCAACGTGGAAGACGTCCCAGCAATTCTCCATAGAGTCCTTCCGTGTCGGCCCCGAATCGCTCCAGGCTGAAGCGCTCCGCGCAGCGCCGGCGCGCCGCCGAGCCCAGGCGCGCGGCGAACTGCGGCTCGCCGGCCAGCCGTCCGAGGGCGGCGGCCAGGGCGCCGGCGTCGCCCGGCGGCACCAGCAGGCCCGTCTCGCCGTCGGCCACCAAGTCGGGCAGCCCGCCCACGCGGCTGGCCACGACCGGCCGGCCCGCCGCCATCCCTTCCAGGGCCGCCCGCGAAACGGCC
>JAQUMZ010000345.1 GCA_028717865.1 Elusimicrobiota bacterium
CCCCAGCTCCTGGCGGGCCTCGACCGACCAATGGGCCTCCTTGAACCACGCCTCGCGCTCGGCCACGGCCTCGGCGCGGTTCTGCTCCACGGTCTTGGCCTGGTGCCGGGAGAGGCGCTCCTGCCAAGAGGCCAGGACGGCCTCCTTTTCGATGTTCGGGTCCTTGTCCTCGCGGGTGGCGCGCCAAGCCGCCATGTCGCGCACGCCCTTCTCCTTCTGCGCCAGGATCTCGGCCCGCCGGCCGGAGAACTCGCGCTCAACCTGCAGGGACACGCAGTCCAGACGCAGCTCCCCCTTCTTGGTGTAGGAAACCGAGTAGCCCAACTCCTTGAGGTTGGCGGCAAGTTTCGCCCGGTACATCGCCCCCCATGCCTTGTTGAAGTCCTGGCGCATGATGCGGCGGCCGTCCAGGGACAGGAGCTGGCCCTTGTGCTCGGTCAGGTTCATCACGACGACGTGGGTGTGCAGGTGCGGGTCGTGGTCGCGGTTGAAGCCGTCGCGGACCGCGACATAGGCCAGGTTGTCGGTCTTGACCGGCACCTCCTCGCCGCGGGGCCAGACGCGGGAGCCGGAGCAGTGGGCCTCGATCTCGGCCATGGTCTCAAGCACGGCCCGGTCGTGGGCCGCCACGATCCGGGAGTCGCGCTCGGTCAGCAGCCCGGCGATGCTTACGGTTTTGGGCGCGGAGAAAACCAGGTCGATGCCGTGGACCTTATGCTCCCGGGCGAGCCGGCGGCCGGAGGCGTCGCGGCCGGAGAGGATGTTGGTGAAGGCCTCCTGGGAGATTGAGCCGCCGGATGTCAGGCCCAGGGCGGGGCAGAGCTTGCCGTAGACCCGGATGTGGCCCTGGGAGGAGGGCTCCCCGGAGATCGCCTCGACCCCGGAGGCTTGCGAGAAATAATAGTTCTCGTTCTTGGCGTGGTAGGCGGAAACGGCCTGGGGGGAGCCGGTCAGCTTGCAGGAAGTGAGCACGGGATTCGCGAGAGTATAACAGATAGAGCGGCCTTCCGCAATAGTGCATGATAAAAGCCGGGCTGTTTGCCGGGGGCGTTTGGGTAGGGGGTGGGGTGACCGGCGCGTGCGGGGAAATTGGGCAGGGCAGCGGCCGGGGAGTCTTGGAAACTGAACGGCTGGGAGGGTCGTGGCCGTGGCCCGAGGGCGGGAGGCTAGGGCGTAGAGTGTCTCCGGTCGTGTGTAGGTCAGAACCGGTGAGGCCGCGCTGTTACAGTCCGCCCAGGATGATCTCAGGGCACTGCTTCAAGAACCCCAGCGCATCTTTCTTGAGCCCGGAGAGCGCGGCGTAGACTTGCTCACCACCGTGCGGGCGCAACAACAGCAACGCCGCCGCCTTGCGCAGGCAGGACATGTCCTTCTCCGGAAAGAGGACGCGCTGGCCGCGCTGGAAAGAGGAGACGGGCGGGACGGTGCAGCCTTGGCCGACCATGAACGCCAAGAGGCCCTGCAAGTCGGCCTCGCGCAGGAGCTTCCCCCCTTCGTCGCGCAGGCCTATGACATGGCGCTCTTCGCCGTCCTTGGCCAGAAGGGAGATGAACACGTCGGAGTGCAGCCCCAGTTGAGCGGAGCCCGACAGGATGACATCGAGGTCCCGACACTTGGATTCAGCTTCCATGCGCCTTATCTGCTGCTCCAGACGATCCAGGGGCCCCTGGCCAGCCTGAGCCAAACTCGCTCCCAATCCGACCGTCAACGCCATGACCGCAAGCGTCGTACGCAGTCGCATATCAACAGTCTAGCCCCCCACCGCGCAGCGGCGAGGGCCTGGGGACCCATCCCCATTGCGGCTCTGGGGCCTACGCCGGCGTAGGCCCACGGTAGCCGGGATGCGGGCCGTTGACCGCGATTGAGAATGCGCGGGCGCCGGGGCGGGGCTCCCCCCCGCCCCGGCGCCGGGACGGAAGGTTACCGGAATTGGGACAGCGTGGGGGGCGGGCAGGGGTAGGAGAGGGCGACATTAGACCTAACGCCTGATAGCCCCGAAGGCCCTCGCCGGAACGCCGCATTCCCGTCATAATGCGCGTATGCGGGCGCGTCTCTCGCGGTTGACGGCTGTTGTCCTGTCGGCCGGCCTCGCGCTGGCCTCCCTGCCGTCCCAGGTTCTGGCGCAGAGGGTCCTGGCGGCGCGCGGCGCGCCCGTTCGAGCAGTCGCCGTCCCAGGGGCGCCCAGCCTATCCGGCGTCGCGGTTGGGACGCTGAATCCGTCTTCATCCCTGGTTTCGCCCCACGGCGCACCGAACCTGCCGCCAACCGCCGTTCCGACACTGACCGGAGCGGTCAGCCTGTCGGCGCCAGCGCCTGCCGCCGGTCCCGCGGCCGAGGGCGAGGAGCTGGCCGCCGCGGCAACTCCGGGGCAGACGCAATCCCCGGCTGAAGCCGACCCTGACGCGATCGGACCGGCCGCTGATTTGCGGTCGCATGAGACCCTGCGCGATCTTCAGGCGCGCTTCGTCGAGGGCCGGACCCCCGAGGGCTGGCAGGCGGTCTCTTCGACCCTGGACCGGCTCTTCGACAGGTCCGCCCAGGCTCGCGACGGATCGGCGACGCCGGCGGCCTTTGGATTGGCCGCGGCGGCCGGGCGCGGACTGCTCCCACACCAAGACCGAGAACGGAGGTTGCTGCCTCCCGCCGCGCAGCGGCTGGCGCTTCCGTCAGCCGCGGCTCGATATCGACTCGGCGAGAAATATCATTCCCTGCTATCCCTGGCCTACACGCTGGCGCTATCTTTCTTCGCGCTCCACCGGGTGGTGACGGACGATGCCAGGCGAGCCTTCTACCGGCAGATCGCGGTCGCCAGCCACCACCAGCATGCCTGGACACTCCGGGAGCTCATCGACCTGGGCATGCTCAACGACTTCATCTCGATACCTACCGCGATGGCCCTCAGCTATCTGATGTTCGTGTGCATCCAGGCGGCGAATCGGTCGGAGTCGGTTTGGAACAAATGGGCGACGATGGCCGTCCATGCGCTGGGGCTGACCGCTCTCTGTTTTTTATTGTTCGCTTACAAGCCCGGTCATGGCTTGGACTTCATGAATATCATCGCCTACGGCCTGGGCGGCCTGACAGCGGCCATCCTGAATTCCGTCCTATGGTATCCTCCCTATCTGCGCGCCGGCAGCCTTAAGGGTACCAGCGGAAAGGAGGTGCTCAAGATATTCTCCACCGCGATGCTGGCGATGGTGACGCTCTTCATGACGCTTGTCGTGCTGAACTCCTGCCTACCCATCCATTTATGGGTACAGTGTTGTCTCCTGGCCGGGTTGCTAGCCTTGCCTGTCGCCATGATCCTTCGAGAACTATGGCGAGGCCCGACCTCAGTCGCGACCAAGCAATAGGCCCGGGCGCCGCAAGGGCGATAGGCCACAATTCAAAAAGCGCGGGCCCCAGGCCGGGGTGAACCCCCGGCCTGGGGCCCCGACGGCAGGCTACCGGAACTGGGACAGCGCGGGGGAGCTGGACAGGAGGGCCTGTCTTGCGCGGGAGAGGCGGGAGCGCAGGGTGCCGAGCTCGATATGGAGCTGCC
>JAQUMZ010000346.1 GCA_028717865.1 Elusimicrobiota bacterium
CGTTACGCCGGCGCGCAGCAAGGCGCGCACCGGCGCCTCCCGAACGAAGGGCGACCCGTTGGTGCAGAGCATTATATCCCGTACGCCGCTGCGGCGGGCGAAGCGCGTCCATTTGGGCAGGTGCCTACAGAGAGCCGGCTCGCCGCCTTCCAGGGAAACGCCGCCCTTGTTGGCCAGGATGCAGGCCCGGATCTCGGCCGGGGTCTGGACGCGATCCTCGCCCGCGGAAGAGCAAAATAGGCAACGCTGGTTGCAGGCGTCGGTCAGGAAGACATTGGGCTCTATGCTCACTCGCAGGTCGCGCAAGGCAGGAGCAGGGAGCGTTTTGACGGTATCTCGTAAAGGCGCAGCATCACGCGGGCTTCGGCCGAAAGGCGGCGCCGCCGCAAGGCCGCGGCCGCGCTGCGGCCGCAAACCGCGCTGAGGCGCCGGAACAGGATGCCGCCGTTGCGGTTTATCTCCATGCAGTTGCAGATCACGCGAATGCCGTCGCGGAAAAAGGCGGGGCCGGTGCCCGGTCCGCCGTAAAGCACGCCGAGGATCGCCCGGTCCATCCGCTCCCC
The DNA here is from genome assembly GCA_028717865.1 of Elusimicrobiota bacterium. Taxonomy (GTDB): domain Bacteria; phylum Elusimicrobiota; class Elusimicrobia; order UBA1565; family UBA9628; genus UBA9628. The sequence goes on from JAQUMZ010000346.1 coordinate 564, forward strand.
AAGGCGCAGGTGCTGGGGCGGATTATCCCGGAACCAAGAGCCGTCCGCGGCTCCCGGCAGGGCCAGGCAATCCCTGACCCTAATTCCGGCCAGGACCACCCGCATTCCCGAAGCGCGCAATTCGATGACCCGGTCCGCCTCCAGCTTGAGCGCGCAGCGGTGGGGAAGGTCTTCTCCCGGATGCGTGCCAAGCGGGGCGGACGCGGCTTGGCAGACACGGCAAGGCTGGGACATGGAATCATTTCGCGGACCTGGGGGGATGAGCGTCCGCGATGCGCCCATAATATATAAAATAACAGCCTGCTTCCGGCAATGGTGGGGCCCCTATGGAGATCACCCGCAAAAATTTAATCAAGTTGGGCCTGTCCGCCATGGCGGGAGGGCTCCTGCCGCCATGGCTGCGCCGGCAGGCTCTGGCCGCGGCGGGGCAACCGGGCAAGCCCCGGTGGCCGGACCTGGTGGCGGTGCGCGACGGCTCCCCCGCGGACATGTTCGACGCCGGCATAGCCGCATTGGGCGGCCTGCGCCGCTTCGTGAAAAAGGGCCAGACCGTGCTGATCAAGCCCAACATCGGATGGGATAAAACCCCGCCCGAGGCCGCCGACACCAATCCGGATTTGGTGGGCCGCGTCGTGGCCGCGGCCAAGGCGGCGGGCGCCGCCCGGGTCATCTGCTTCGACCATACGGTCAACGTGGAGCGCGCCTGCTACCAGCATTCCGGGATAGCGGACGCCGTCAAGCGCAACGGCGGCGAGATGCGCTCCGGCGGAGACCGGCGGGACTACCGTCCCGTGGCGGTGCCGGGCGCGCGGGTGCTCAAGGAAGTGCTAGTGCATAAGCTCTACCTTGACTGCGACGTGGTCATAAACGTGCCGATCTTGAAGAGCGTCTGCGGCGGCCGCGTGACCGCGTCCTTGAAGAACCTCATGGGCGTGGTTTGGGACCGGCAGTACTGGCACGGCGAGCACCTGCACCGCTGCATAGCCGAGTTTCCCCGGCTGCGCCGGCCGGATCTCAACGTGGTCGACGCGTATCGGATACTGATCGAGCACGGTTTCTATGGAACCGGAGCCCGCGACATACTGGTCAAGAAGATGCAGATACTGTCCGCGGACCCGGTCCTGGCCGATTCAGCGGGAGTTAGGATCCTCGGCCGCCGGCCGGATCGCATACCGTATCTCAAGATAGCGGCCGGGCTGGGCGTGGGACGCATTGATTTAGAGCGCGCCGAAATAAAGCGCATCGTCCTAAAGGCTTAAGGATATGGCGTCTCGAATAAGGCTTCTGACCCGGACGGCCTTCCTGTTGCTCAGCTTGAGCGTGTTCTTCGGGGTGGTGGCCGACCGCCGCGTCGTGGCGGCTTACAATTCTTTGCATCTGTTCCCCACGCTGGCGTCCTTGCCCTGGTTCGCGCTGCCGCCGCTGGGCCGCTTTTCCCTCGCCGCGGCCGGGACCTTGATCCTGGTTTCGCTGCTGTTCGGCCGCGTCTACTGCTCTTTCCTGTGCCCGGCCGGTTTTATCCAGGACCTGGCCCGGCGCCTGGGCCGCGCCCTGGGCTTGGCCGGCCGGCCGGCCCCGGGCTGGATGGGACCGCGGCTGTTCATCCTGGCTTTGAGCCTCGCGCTGCTGGCGGCCCGGTCCTCGGCTTATCATTATTTGGATCATTTCAGTAACCTGGGCCGGCTCTATGGAGCGGCCGCTGCCCTGTATCGCGCGGGCCCATACGGCTGGGGTTTCTGGCTGGGCAGCCTTTTTGCGGCCGGCATCATCCTGACCTCCCTGCGCTGGCCGCGCTGGTTCTGCGGCGCGGTGTGTCCCTCCGGGACCTTGTTCATGCTCATGCAGGCCGTGGCCCCCGGCAAGGTGCGCAACGGCGGCTGCGCGCAGGATTGCGGGAAATGCGGCTCGGCCTGCCCGCTCCAGTGCGTGGCGGGGGGCCGCATCGATGCCAGGTTGTGCAACAACTGCCTGGAGTGCGCGGCGGCATGTCCCCGGGGTAGCCTGGCTTTTTCCTGGCGCCGGCCCTGGTCCGCGCCTCGCGGCCGGGGGCCGCGCGGCGACGGGTTCGGGATGACGCGCCGGGAATTGCTGTCCGTAGCCGGGCTGTCCCTGGCCGGAGCGGCCGCGGGCTGGCCCATCAAAAGGCGGCTCGCGGCGCAGGACCGAGCCTTGGTCGTGGTCCCACCCGGCGGGAAGGGGTATCAGACCTTCATGGAGCGCTGCGCGGCTTGCGGCGCCTGCGCTTCGGTATGTCCGACCAAGGTCTTGACCCAGGCCGGCCGCGGGGGAGACCCGGCAAAGCCGCAACTGGACTTCGACTCCGGTTATTGCGCCTACGAATGCAACGCCTGCCTTGGGGTTTGCCCGAGCGGAGCCATATCGTATTTTCCGATCGAGGCCAAGCGGCTGGTCCGCATAGGCGTTTCCCGGCTGCGCAAGGAACTGTGCATCTCTTACGCTTTCGAGCGCGATTGCGGGGGTTGCCAGGAGGCCTGCCCCACCGGCGCCATAACCATGGAGCCTTCCGGCTCCGTGTACGTCCCGGTCTTGCACGAGGCGCGCTGCATCGGGTGCGGGGCTTGCCAATTCGCCTGCCCGGTGCGGCCGCGCAAGGCCATAACGGTGGCTCCGGTGGCGATCCATTCCTTCGCCGCGGCTCCTCTGCAGTCCATGGAATTGCCGCCCGCGGCCGCGCAGTCGTCCGGATTCCCTTTTTAACCGGAAAAGCCTATGCGCCCATGCACCTTGGCCGACCGCCAAGGGCGCGCCTTGCGGCTCGTGCTGCGCGACGGCCGGAACCGCTCGCGGCGGCTCGACGGCCGGATCTTCACCGCGGTCCGGCTGGCCAAGAGGCGCGGCTTGGCGGCATCCAGCGCCGGGGTCAACGGACGGGACAAGCTCTTCAACGCCGAGGTCGTGCGCAGGCTGCTGGGGATAAATCCCGTCCGTCTGGAGGCGGGGTTCGCGCGTGGG
>JAQUMZ010000347.1 GCA_028717865.1 Elusimicrobiota bacterium
GTGGTCGTCGGCCGCCAGCCCGCCGCGCTGGCCGCCGCCGGGGAGCCCTCCGCGGCCGGCGCCGGCGGCCTGGGGCTGCAGGTCGAGACCGCTTTCGAGGGGAATGTCCGGCCTTACGGCTACAAGCGCGCGCCGAAAGGCGCGCTCATAACCGACGTGGCGCCGGGCTCGCCCGCGGAGGATCAGGGCCTGAGCCCGGGCCTCGTCGTCACCGAGGTCTCCGGCCGCCCCATCTCCTCCGCGCTCGAATTCGAGCGCGCGGTCTCGGGAGAGCGGGCGAAGGCCGGGGTGCGCCTGCGCGTGGTCGAGCCCTCCGGCGGGGCGCGCTACGTGTTCCTCTCGACCGACCAGTAGGGCCGGCTTGACGGCCGGCCCGGAGCCGTAATACACTACGGGGCATGAAGGCCGCGCGCCAAGACGGGGTCCTGCGCTGGGCGGTGGAGGCGGGTCTGCTCAAGCGCATGAGGCGCACGGGCTGGTGGTGCTCGGGCATAAGGGATCCCGAGAGCGTTGCCGAGCACTCCCACCGCATGGCCCTGCTGGCTTTTTACATCGCAGGCGAGGAGGGCGCCGATGCCTGCCGCGCCGCGGCCTTGGGCGTGCTCCACGACCTGCCCGAGACGCGCATCGGAGACGCCCACGCCGTGGTGAAGCGCTACTGGACCGGCCTGCGCGGCGACGAGGACCGGGCGCGCCGCGAGCAGAACGCCTGCCTGCCTCCCGGGCGCGCGCGCGACGCCGTCGCGGCCATGGGCGAGGAGTGGAGCCTGGGCCGCACGCGCGAGGCGCTCTGCGCGCGCGACGCGGATTACCTGGAATGCGCCATTCAAGCCCTGGAATATCTTTGGCGCGAGAAAAACACCGCCCGGGAGTGGCTGCGTTCGAACACCCGGCGCCTGCGCACGCGCTGCGGCAAGCGTCTGGGGCGGCGGCTTGAGGAGTTGTTCGAGAAGGGCAAATGGGAGGACTTCCGCACTTGGTGGAAGTCTATCTACGTTCGCTAGGGAAGGCTTGCAGGGCGGTTTCGCGGGCACGGCCGAAATACGTGAAATACGTAAATACGTGAAAGCGGGGCACCGATTTATTGTAAAATTTGTTTGGATCTAAAAGGAGGCTTGAATGCCCGGGATATCGATGCCGGTACTGATTATCGTGGTTGTCGCGCTGCTGTCGATCAAGATCATCACGGAGTACGACCGCATGGTGATTTTCGTTCTGGGGCGGCTTTGGAAGGTCGGCGGTCCCGGGCCCATCATCATCGTGCCGGGCATCATGCAGGCCCAGCGCGTGAGCCTGCGCACCGTGGTTCTCGACGTCCCGTCCCAGGACGTCATCACCAAGGACAACATCTCCATCAAGGTCAACGCCGTGCTCTACTTCCGCGTCATCGACCCGCAGAAGGCCGTCATCCAGGTCGAGAATTACATCTACGCGACCTCCCAGCTCGCCCAGACCACCCTGCGCAGCGTGCTGGGCAAGCTCGAGATGGACGACCTGCTGACCAACCGCGAGAAGATCAACGCCGAGCTCCAGCAGATACTCGACGTGCACACCGAGCCCTGGGGCGTCAAGGTCAGCCAGGTCGAGGTCAAGAACGTCGACCTGCCCGAGGAGATGCAGCGCGCCATCGCCAAGCAGGCCGAGGCCGAGCGCGAGCGCCGGGCCAAGGTCATTCACGCCGAGGGCGAACTGCAGGCCTCCGAGAAACTGGGGCAGGCGGCGCGGATTCTCTCCGAGAATCCGGCCTCGATCCAGCTGCGCTACCTGCAGACCCTCTCGGAGATCGCCGTGGACAAGAACTCCACCACGATCTTCCCCGTGCCCATCGACCTCATAACGCCGTTCCTCAAGAAAAACTAGCGGGGGCCAGTTTGGCAGGCCTTTACGTCCACATCCCGTTTTGCTCGGGGAAGTGCGCCTATTGCGACTTCGCCTCCTTCCCGGGACGCGGGGAGGGCGCGGCGCGCTACCTGCGCGCCTTGGCCGCCGAGGCGCGCCGGAGGGGAAGCTTCGCGCCGGAAACGCTCTACGTGGGAGGCGGCACGCCCACGGAGCTCTCCGCGGGCGAGATCGACGGTCTCTTCGACGTCTTGGACCGGGCCTATCCCGGGGCGCGCCCGGCCGAGACCACCTTCGAGGCCAATCCGGAGAGCGTGGACGAGCGCAAGCTTGACGTCCTGCGGCGCCGCGGCGTCACCCGCTTGAGCCTGGGCGTGCAAGCCCTCGACGACGAGGTCCTGCGCCGCGCGGGCCGGCGCCATACGGCGGCGCGCGCCGAGGCGGCCTTCCGGCTGGCCCGCCGGGAGGGCGCGTGGTCCCTGTCGGTGGACCTCATCTGCGGCCTGCCCGGGCAGAGCCGGGAAGGGTTTATCGACGGCCTGCGCCGCGCGCTCGCTTGGGGGCCCGACCATCTCTCCCTCTACGCCCTGGAGACGCACGAGGGCAGCGCCTGGGCGCGCTCGGGCCTGGCCGCCGACGAGGACGCCCAGCGCGACATGCTGGAGGCGGCCTGGGCGCTCCTGGCGGCGGCGGGGCTGGCGCACTACGAGATATCCAACTTCGCCCGGCCCGGCCATGAATCCCGGCATAACCTGAACTATTGGCGCGCGGGGGAGTATCTGGGCCTGGGTTGCGCGGCGGCCTCCCACCTGGGGGGCGCGCGGGAGCGCAACGTCCAGGATTTGGACGAGTATCTGCGCCGCGTCGAGGCGGGGGAGCCGGCCGGCGCGGAATCCGAGAGGCTAGCGGGCAAGGACAAGCTCGGCGAGCGGGCCCTCCTGGGCCTGCGCCAAGTGGCCGGGCTGGAGCTCGACGAGGAGCTCGCCGGGGTTTTTTCCGCGCAGTGGAGCGAGCTTGAGCGCCGGGGCCTGGTGCGGCTCCGGGGCCGGCGCGCCGCGCTGACCCACGAGGGCCTGTTCCTGGCCAACGAGGCCTTCGCCAGCTTCGTGCCCCCCTACGAGACGGCGTCATGAGGAGCCAACCATGAAGACCTTCGTCCTCGACACCAACGTCATCCTGCACGATCCGCAGGCGATGTTCGCCTTCTCGGGCTCGCGGGTGGTCATCCCCCTGCCCGTCATCGAGGAGCTCGACACCTTCAAGCGCAACAACGACGAGCGCGGCCGCTCGGCGCGCCTGGTGGCGCGCAAGCTCGACGACTTGCGCAAGAAGGGCAAGCTCTCGGATTGGGTCGACCTCGAGCACGGCGGCCGGCTCAAGGTCGAGGTGCAGGTCCTCGACGGCCTGCCCCGCTCCTTTTCCCAGCACAACAAGGACAACGAGATCCTCTCCTGCGCCCAGTACCTGCGCAAGCAGGGCGACAACGTGGTCTTCATCTCCAAGGACATCAACCTGCGCATCAAGGCCGAGGCCCTGGGCCTGGAGGCCGAGGACTACGAGAAGGCCAAAGTCGACGTGGACGTCCTCTACACGGGCTGGCGCGAACTGCCGGTGGACGCGGGGGTCATCGACAAGTTCTACAAGGAGCGCCGCGCGGTCGTGGCGGGCGCGGAGTTCGTGCCCAACGA
>JAQUMZ010000348.1 GCA_028717865.1 Elusimicrobiota bacterium
GCCGAAGACCGAGGTGTAGGACGGCGGGGGGGCCTTGGGCGTGGGATTTTTCAGGAATTGGCCGGTGCCGAGGTCGAAGCGGCCGGGGCCGTGGAAGGTAGTGGCGTCCTCCTCGGCGTGGGGATAACCCTTGCCTTTCTTGGTGACGCAGTGCAGCAGCACCGGGCAGCGCAGGCTCTTGATGTGGCGCAGCACCTCCACGAGCTGGACCACGTCGTGTCCGTCGACGGGGCCGAAATAGGCGAAGCCCATCTCCTCGAAAAGCATCCCCGGGAAGAGCAGCACGCGGGCCCGCTTGGCCACGCGCAGGACGTGCGCGCCCCAGAATTTGAAGCGCTCCAGGAACTTCTTGACCGACTGCTCGGTGTTGCGGACCGCGCCGAGGGTGAGCAGCTTGGTCAGGAACGTGCCCCAGGCGCCCACGCGCTTGGAGATGAACATCTGATTGTCGTTGAGGATGACGAGAAGGTCCGACTGCAGCATGCCCGCGTTCTGGAGCCCCTCGTACGCCATGCCGCCGGTCATGCAGCCGTCGGCCACCAGCGCGACCACCTTGAACTTCTCGCCCTTGAGATCGCGCGCGGCCGCCACGCCGAGGGCGGCCGAGATGGCCGTGGAGGCGTGCCCGGTCCCGAACACGTCGTATTCCGACTCGGAGCGCTTCGGGAAGCCCGATATGCCGCCGAACTGGCGGACCTTGGGGAATTTGTCCCGGCGTCCGGTGAGTATCTTATGGCCGTAGCTCTGGTGCCCCGTGTCGAAGACGAACTTGTCCCGGGGCGACTTGAAAACGTAGTGTAGGGCGGTGATGATCTCGGTGGCGCCCAGGCTCGAGCCGAGGTGGCCGCCGGTCTGGGAGATCGTCTCCAGGATGGTCTGGCGGATTTCGGAGCAGACCTGGGGCAGTTGGGCGACCTTGAGCTTGCGCAGGTCCGACGGGCTGTTGATGTTGGGCAATAATTTCATGCTAGCGGTCCCTCGTTATGACGTAGTCTGCCAGATCGTGGAGCACCCGGGCGCGGGTCCCGAAGGGCCGCAACTGGCGGTGCGCCGCCGCGGCCAGGTCCGCCGCCTCGCGGCGGGCGCGTTCCAGGCCGTAGAGCGAAACGTAGGTCAGCTTGCGGTTGCGGGCGTCGGAGCCTTTCTTGCCCAGTTTCACCTTGTCGCCGACCACGTCGAGTATGTCGTCGGCGACCTGGAAGGCCAGGCCGACGGCGCGGCCGTAGGCGCGCAGGCGGCGGCGCTCGGGCCCGGAGCCGCCGGCGAGCACGGCGCCGGCCTCCAGGCTCGCGGTGATCAGGGCCGCGGTCTTGCGCAGATGGATGGACTCCAGCAGCCGGCGCGCGGCCGGTCCGGGGCGGCCCCGCCAATTCTCGGCGTCGAGGTCCGCGACCTGTCCTCCGACCATCCCCGCGGTCCCGGCCCCCGCGGCGAGGATGCGGATGAGCTCCGCGGCGGAGCGGCCGTCCAGGGCGCGCGCGCGCGCGTTGGCCGCGGCGATCTCGAATGCGTAGGTCAGCAGGCCGTCGCCGGCCAGGATCGCCAGGGCTTCCCCGAAAACCTTGTGATTGGTGGGCTGGCCGCGGCGCAGGGCGTCGTCGTCCATGGCCGGCAGGTCGTCGTGTATCAGTGAATAGGTATGGATCATCTCGAGCGCGGCCCCGGTCGGCAGGACGTCGCGCGAGCGTCCGCCGCAGCATTCGGCGCCGGCCGCCACCAGGGTCGGGCGCAGGCGCTTGCCGCCGGCGAAAACCGAGTAGCGCATGGCCTCGCGGATGCGGCGCGGCTCGCCGGTCTTGGCCTCCAGGAGGCGGTCGAGGACTCGGTCCACGCCGCGGGAAATCCGTTCGAGGTATCTTTTGAGCAGGGGGGTCACAGGGCCTCCAGGAAAGACTTGACGGCCAGGGCCAAGGCGGCGGCCGCGCGCCGCTGGCGCAGCCACAGGGCGGCCAGGCGCGGCCAGTCGCGGGGATGGCTGGCGGCGTGGCGCGCCAGGGCCGCGAGGCCTTCGCCCTCGGGCAGCGCGGCCGGCAGCGCGAAACCGGCTTCGTCGAGCACGGCGCGCAGGGCCAGGGCCCGCAGGCCGCGCGCCACGGCGAAGGCGCGCACCGCGGCGGATTCCATGTCCACGGCCAGGGCGCCGCGGCTGCGGCCCCGGGACAGCTTTTCCTCGGGCTCGCGCAGGACCCGGTCCGAGTCGGCGATGCGTCCGAAATGGACTTCGGGACGCAGGCGCGCGGCCGCTGCGGCGGCTTGCGGGCAGGCAGTGAGCTGCTCGGCGACCAGGTCGCCCGCGCGCAGGTCCTCGCGCAGGCCGCCGGCGAAGCCCACGCTGAGCAAAAGCGGCGAATCCGGGCCCGGCGGGCAGTTGCGGGCCAGCGCCGCCGCGGCCGCGGCGCCGCCCATGCCGGTCTTGACGAGCGTCACCGGGCGGTCCGCGACCCGGCCCGACCAGGACTCGAATCCTTGCCGGCGCAGGCCGAGCCGCGCGCGCAGGGGGGCCGTCTCCCAGCGCGTGGCCGCGGCCAAGAGTATCGGCATGGCGGCCTCGCTCATGCCGCCGGCCTCGTCTTGACGCGGCCCTTCGCCTGGAACCAGGCCACGGCGTCGGCCAGGGCCTGCCGCGCCGGAACGGGCGCGAACCCCAGTTCGCGCCGGGCCTTGCCGGAATCGTACCACATGAAATGGCGCGCCATGCGCACCGCGTCGAGAGGGGCCCGGGGCCGGGAGCCGAGCAGGCGAGCCAGGGCGCTGTCGCAGGCGGCGAAGGCGTAGGCCACGTGGTAGGGCGTGCGCAAGCGCGGGGCGGGCAGGCCGGAGAGCTCGGAGAGGACGTCGAGGATTTCTTTTAAAGTCAGATTGTCGCCGCCGAGTATGTAGCGCTCGCCGACGCGGCCCTGGCGCGCGGCCAGCAGGTGGCCCAGGGCGACGTCCCGGACGTGGACGACGTTGAGCCCGGTTTCGATGTAGGAGGGCATGCGCCCGTTGAGGAAATCCAGCAGGATTTGCCCCGTGGGCGTGGGCTTGATGTCGAAGGGGCCGATAGGCGCGGCCGGATTGACCGTCACGACCGGCGCGCCGCTTCGCGCCAGTTCCAGGACGGCGAGCTCGGCTAGGTACTTGGATTTCTTGTACTCGCCGGGAACCGCTTCCGCGTTCTCGTAGCGGGAGGTCTCGTCGGCGGGCCGGCGCCCGTCGGGGGGCTTGACCGCCGCGACGCTCGAGCAATAGACGACGCGTTCGGCGCCGGCCTGCGCCGCGGTCCGCACGACGTTGACGCTGCCCTCGACGTTGACGGCCCGCATGGCCGCCGGGTCGGGGACCCAGATGCGGTAGTCGGCGGCGACGTGAAAGACGTAGCGCGCTCCCCGGCAGCCCGCCCGCAGGGAGGCGCGGTCGAGCAAGTCGCCCGCCACGAGCTCCAGGGGCAGCCCCGCGAGGTTGTCGCGAGGCGAGTCCTTGCGGACCAGCGCCCTGACCTGGAACCCGTGCTCCAGCAGGACCCGCGCGAGGTTGGCGCCAC
>JAQUMZ010000349.1 GCA_028717865.1 Elusimicrobiota bacterium
AGCGGCTCAAGAAGCTATACCCCGCCATGAGGATCGTCTACATGTCGGGCTATCCGGGCGACGCCAGGACCAATGCCTTCGACGTCGGCGATTCGGCGTTTCTGGAGAAGCCCTTCTCCCCGGCCAAGCTGCTCGGCGCTCTGCGCCAAGTCCTCGACAGCCGTCCCGGCGATGCGCCCTGACCGTATCGGCTCGCGATGCGCGGCCGCGGCCTCGTCACGATATTTTTACACGCCCGCGCGCGGGACCTGATCCCTTCTTGACGAAAGCGGGCTAGAATGCTCTTGGAGCCGGACATTCTCCTCCCATGGCGCAGAAGGCGTCAATGCAAATCGTCAGGCTGCCCGCGGCGGATCGGTTGTTCGATCTGTCGCCGGAGCCGGCATGCCTGCTGGACGGCCGCGGACGCTTCCTGCGCGTCAACGCCGCCTGGCGCAAGACGCTCGGCGGCGCCGGCGATTCGCTTCGAGATCGGTCTCTCCTGGAATCCGTCCATCCGGAGGACCGGCGCGCGGCGGCGGCGGCTCTGGCGAACGCGGTCCGGGGCGCGCCCGCGCTATTCGAGGTCCGCTTCAGATGCCGGGCCGGCATCCTTAGGAGGCTTATCTGCGACGCCGTTTCCCCGCCCGGAGAGGACCTGGTCTACATGGTGGCCCACGTCCTGGCCGGACGAACGCGGGCGAGCGTGCGCCGGGAGGCCGAGGACAGGCTTCGGCGCCGCAGGCAGGGGCAGGCCGTGCGGGCGGACATCGCCGACGTGCCCGCCCTGATCCAGGAATTGGAAATCCATCAGATCGAGCTGGAGATGCAGAACGAATGGCTCCAGCAAGCGAGAGGCGAGGCCGAGGCCCGCATGAGGGACTTCTCCGAGCTCTACGACTTCGCGCCCGTGGGTTACGCCACCTTGGACCCCTCGGGAGCCATACGGCGGATCAATCTCGCCGGCGCCGACATGCTGGGCACGCAGCGCGCAGCGCTGGCCGGGCGCAGATTGCAGGCCTGCGTGGCCCCCGCCTACAGGCCGGTCTTGGAGGCGTTCCTGCGCGAGGTCTTCCACGGCGAGGCCGAGCAGGCGTGCGAGGTCGAGGGCTTGGAACCGGAGCCGGGAGCCGGCGCGCGCGTCATCAAGCTTATAGCCGGCCCCCGGCGCGGGACCGAGGAGTGCCGCGCGGCCATGGTGGACGTCACGGTGCTCAAGCGGGCCGAGAAGGAAACGGAGGACGCGCTCAGACTGCGCACCGACCTTATCTCGCTGATCAACCACGAATTCGCCAACTTGCTGACGAACATGAAGCTGGCCCTGTCGATCATGAAGTTCTCGGAGACGGATCATCCGGACCCGGCCCGCGGCCGATCCTATGAGGTCCTGGAGCGGGCGATCCAGAGCCTCACGGCCTATACGGCCAACTTCCTCAATCTGCACCGCCTGGAGACCGGCCGCTTCGAGCTGCACGTGGAGCCCACGGCGGTCCGGGCCGTCGTCCTGGACGCGGTGGTGACCTTGCGGCCGCTGGCCGAGGCCAAGCGCCAGCGGATCGACATCGCGGCCTCCTTCCTGGAGGGACCGCCCGTGGCCGTGCGCGCGGACCGGGATTGCCTGGCCGTGATCGTCGGCAACCTCCTGTCGAACGCGATAAAGTTCACGCCCGAGGCGGGAGCCATCACGATCCGCTTGGTCCGGGAAGAAGGGCCTCCCGCGCAAGTGCTGGTGTCCGTGGAGGACACCGGCATCGGGATTGAAGCCAAAAACCTCGAGCGGATCAAGGACGGCTTCTTTCGCACGGAGGCCGGCCGGGAGGCCGCCAAGGGCTTCGGGGTCGGACTGATGGTGGTCAACCAGATGCTCCTCAGGCACGGCAGCCGCCTGGATATCGCAAGCCAGCCAGGCCAGGGCTCGAAGTTTTCTTTCCGGCTGCCGGTTTGGGAAATAGAGGCCAAGACGCCTTCGGGTTAAATGCCGCTCGCAACCTTTTACGGACGACGTTTCGGGGCCTTGTTTGGTTCCGCTCGTAGGCGCAGACGCTGGCCTTGGACACTCCAAGTAACCTGGCCAGTTCGACCTGCTGAAGTCCCTTCCTCACCCTGAAATTGCGAAGCCACGAACCGAAGTTCTTGACCGGGACCAGTTCGTTGACGGCATCCTTGCCTTCGGGAAAGACCTCCGCGGCATCGCGGCCGAAATAGGCCAGGAGCTTGCCCACGATCTCGGGGTGGGCCGTCTCTCCGCCGCGCTCCAGCTTACAGATGGTGGCCGGGCTGATCCCGGTGCGCCGGGAGAGGCCGGCCTGAGTCAGGCCCTGACGCTTCCTAAGGAACCGTAAACGGCCTCCGAGGGGGGCGTTTTCGGGGGTCGGGAGCGCGTCCAGGCATTTTCTGATGCTTTTTTCGACACAAAATTTGTTCCCCTCTAAATACTTCTGGGGCAGAAACTTGCCATACCGTTGACGTGTCAAGGGGCTGGGCTCCGGTCGTCAAGGGATCCAGCCTCTTGCTTTATGCGGGTATCACGGAACTGTGGTTCGCTCAACAGGTGGATGCGGCAGCGGAGAGGTCGCTTGAGGGCATCCACATTGCGGTATTATCCGGTTGAGCCGGCAAGACCGGCGGCTTGGGTTTGGATGCTGGCTGGCTTTGCATGCCGTCGATGATGGATTCAAGCTCGCCGCGCACCGCCGCGGTGCCGAACAAAGTCCTGCGCAGGCCCAACCAGATCAGGCTGCCAAGGGAGCGCGGCCGGTCGCGAAGAAGTCTGGCCGTCAGGGCTCTTTCCAGGGCCCGGTCCAGGTAGCTCTTGGGCAGCCATTCGGAATAGCCCGCGTAATACATGAACGCCTTCTCCAATGAGGCGTATTCCGGACGCGGCAGAACGCCCAGCTTCTCCGCCGCGATCATGCCGGCGATGATCCTTTCCACCGTGCCGCCCGCGGGATGCTCGTTAAGCCCCGCCGCGATTACCGCGGTTATCCGTTCCGGCGTCAAAGTGGCCGACGGCTGCACTATCGTCAGGATCGATTCCGCCGCCCTTCGCGCGTCGCCGGCTTCCAGGGCTATTCCCGCCTTCATGATCGGCTTGATCTTGTCGATGGGCACGGGCTCTCCCTGGCCCAGGTCCATCATCACCAGGCGGGTGAACACGCGGTTAAGCCAGCCCTTCTTCGCGTTGCGATTCCCCGTATGGGGGTCGGGCTCCAGCCATTCCTCGAAGATCATGGCGAACAATCCTTCGTCGACGGCGAGTTTCGCGAGCTTTCCCTTGCTCGGGCCGATAATCGCCTTCCTGGGCAGATCGTCGAACCGGGTGGAATTCTCGAACTCCTCGATCATGATGTCCTCGCCCACGAAGATCGGGTGCGGGGACGGAATATACGGAGTCCGTCCCGCCAGGAACCGTGCGTACCAAGGCCGCGACTTGGCCCGCCGGATCATGGAGTCTTCCTTGGCCGCTTCGTCCACGAAGTTCATCTCGGCTTGCACCAGATGCTTCAGTTCTTCCAACAACTGGCGCGCG
>JAQUMZ010000350.1 GCA_028717865.1 Elusimicrobiota bacterium
GCCGCAACGGCGGGAAACTACCATGAGGGCCCGGCCCGGGCGGCCGCGCAAGCTTTGGGAACTGCGCCTCTACATCGCCGGGCAGACCCCGAAATCGCTGGAGGCCTTGGACAACCTCCGGGGTCTGTGCGAGAAGCACCTCAAGGGCCGCTACCGCATAGAAATCGTGGATCTGCTCAAGAACCCCAAGCTGGCGCGGATCGACCAGATCGTGGCCATCCCGACGCTGGTGCGCAAGCTGCCTGCGCCCATGAGGAAGATCGTGGGCGATCTGTCGCAGGAGGAGCGGGTGCTGGTCGGATTGGACCTGCTGCCCGTGGAGCTCGCGGGGGCCCGCCCTGAATAAAAAAGCGCCGGAGGCGCCGCGCTATGTCCTGCGCCTCTACGTCACCGGCCTGACCCCGAGGTCGACCCGGGCCATCGCCAACGTCAAGGCGGTCTGCGAGGCGCACCTGGCCGGCCGCTACGACCTGGAGATCGTCGACATCTACCGGAAGCCGGAGCTGGCCAAGGGCGAGCAGATAATCGCCGCGCCCACGCTGATCAAGAAGCTGCCCCTGCCGCTGCGCCGGCTGGTGGGCGACCTGTCGCGCCAGGACCGGGTCCTGCTGGGACTGGACCTGCGGGCGCGCGGGGAAAAAAACGCGCGCCGCGGCGCTACCTGATCTCGAGGCCGTCCCAGAGGCAGGAGAAGCCCTCGCCCTGGTAGGTGTTGCGGTACTGATGCGCGCAATCCGGGCGCGGGATGCAGCGCGGCTTCATCTGGATCGGCGGGCGGGCGCACTCGCACCAGCCGCTCGGGGCAGGGCAGCGGTCGCGGCCCTTGACCGCGTCGTAATCGGCCCGCTCGACCTTCTTGCGCGGCTTGGGGACCTTCTCGGGGATGGAGAGCAGCTTGTGCGCGCGGCCGGCGGCCGCGCGCACGGCGGGATCGGGGTCCTTCGCGGCCGCCCGGGCCAGGTCGCCGAGCAGCGGGGCCAGGCGCCGCGACAGGGCGCCCGAGACCGCGGCCAGGCGCACGGCCGGGCTCTCGTCCTCCGACAGCCTCTCCGCCAGCAGCAGGGCCACGGCCGGATCGTCCGCGTGCGCCGGGGCCGCGGCCGCCGCCGCGCAGACCCGGCGGCGCGCCTCCTCGCCCTTTTCCTGGCGCAGGTATTCCGCCACCCGCCCGACGGCGTCGCGGCCCTCGTAGTCCAGCAGGGCCGCCGCGGCCGCCTGGCGCACCTCGTTGGAAAGGTCCTCGCGCATGGCCCGGGCCAGCGCCGCGAAAACCGCGTCGCCGCGGCGGGGGGGCTCGGCCAAGCGAGCCACGGCGCGCAGACGCTCGGCGGACTCCGGGGCCTCGCGCAGGGATGCGATCAGGTCGGGGGTGGAAGCCGCGGCCGTGGAGGGCGCGGCTTCCTGGGCCCAGGCCGCGCCGGCGGCCAGCCAGAGCGCCGCGGCAAAAGCGGTCATGAGAATAAAGCTAGCACAAACCGCCCGCGAGGGCAAGGCGGCTCCGGCAGGCTAGCGTCCGGCGCGGGCCGATTCCAGGGACGAGTTGCGCCGCTCGTGATCCTTGACCGCGACCTCGACGTCGGTCAGGCTGTGGCCATGCAGGGCCGAGACGCGGTCGTAGCCTTGCGCCTTCGCGGCGAAGGCATCGATGGCGCGGAGTACCCGTTCCATATCGGACTTCGTGGCCAAGTCCTTGCGCAGGCCCTTTTCAAGAGCCTTGAGGTCCGCCTTGGTGGCCGGACGATCGTCATTCGCGGCCATGCTTTGCCTCGATTCCAGCCGATCGCGCGCCCGGGCGCTCCAGGCGCGAAAGGCGCCCTTCGTGGTCCTGGAACCCGCGCTGGAGTCCGGTCAAAGTCTCGCCATGGATTTTCACGGCCCGGCTGTCGGCTTCCATGGTGCGCGTGGCGCGGTCCAAGGCGCGCAGGATGCGGTCGGAATTTTCCTGGACGGTCTTGGTTATGCGCTCCTCGAACCGGTCCATGCGCGCGTTGGTCTTGACGATCTCCAGGGCCAGCCGGCGGGTCGATCCGTCAATCTTGTCGTCAAGCCTATCCACCTTGGCGTCCAGCTTGTCCATCCTGACGTCGAAATTATCCATCCTGACGTCGAGCTTGTCCATCCTGACGTCGAGCTTGTCCATCCTGGCGTCGAGCTTGTCCACCCTGGCGTCGAGTTTGCCCGTCCTCGCATCGGCTTCGTTGAATCTTGCGCCAAGCCGCGTCTCTAGCTCGGCCAAGTCTTTCTTGGTCGCCGGCTGGTTGTTCATAGTCACGGAACACCTCCATGATACATCTTTCCCGGCCGGGCCGGTAAGGGCCGGAGGGCCTATTCGGGTGGCCCGGTCCTTACTTGTATACGATTGAGGGCCGGTTTTTGTTCCATGCTCCGGCGCGTTTTTAAATGCTTTTCATGGCCAGCGCGCTGAAAGGCGGGCCCCAACATTCAAGGACATGTCAAGAGGGCTCCGCATCC
Organism: Elusimicrobiota bacterium; assembly: GCA_028717865.1. Classification (GTDB taxonomy): domain Bacteria; phylum Elusimicrobiota; class Elusimicrobia; order UBA1565; family UBA9628; genus UBA9628. The sequence continues at coordinate 2,473 of JAQUMZ010000350.1, forward strand.
GCGCAATAGTCTTGTCCCGGCGGCATTTTTTTATTGAAGAAAACTTTACTAGCACGGGTATTGCTTTGCCTATAAACTGTAATCGACGAGAACGTCGTCAGGGAGGGGACGCGTATGTGGAACGAAGAGATGAGACTGAAGGCCCGACGCTCTTGGGTGGCGCCGGCATGGCTGTTGGCGATCGGAGCGGCGGCCGTAGGCATGCTTCTGCTGATGGGAATCATGCGCGGCGTCATGCCCATGAAAAGCCCGCGGCAGGCCATCCCCGTCCCGGAGCGCGATGTCCGCGTTCAAATGGGCATCTCCGTCTCCGGACGGACGGACGGACGGCAAGACGGCGACCCCGCGTTTCCGGGGCGTCGAGGGCCTCAATCCGGAGAGCCGCGTGGTCCAATCGGCTTTAAGCCGGCTGCACAACCACGGCCGGCACAACCCCTGCATCGAGATTTGACGAAACCACCGCGAGCGTGAGTCCGGAGCCATCCCCGACTTGGCGGCCCCACCGGCCAGCCCCGCCAACCGACCTCGCGCGTCGAGTTCCTGAAGTTACTGAAAACGTGGCACCAAGATATTGAGTACGCGCGCGGGCGCGAGCGCGCGTATTACAGTCATAGCGGCATAGCGATTCCGGATAACTTCTGCCCGGAATATTTCTTTAAGACTTCGCGAGGCTGTAACAAACACTTCGCACGAATCGTGAATACTTTCGGCAATGCTTTCTTGGCCGCGGAATGTTTTTCATCTTCCCGCCCGCCGCGGCGCCCCTGTCTCCGGACGAATCGCCGGGACTTCGATCTTTTTTTATACGCGCGCGCGCGAAATGCTCGTGGTAATTTTAGGATCATTGACGCTTTTCGCGCTGCTCGGGGAGCCGGCGGCGGCCGTCACCTGCACCGGCACGACCTACAACGTGCGTCTCAAGGGCGGAGGCACCGACACCTCGATCCAAGACGCGGTCGACAAGATTCCCTACGACTGCAGCGCCACCTACTGCGTCAACGTCGACACCTCGCCCTACATAGAGCAGGTGAG
>JAQUMZ010000351.1 GCA_028717865.1 Elusimicrobiota bacterium
GCCTTGTCAGGCGCGCGGAACCGACGGCCCCGCAGGGGCCGGCGGAAGAACCGCGCTGCCTGGGCTGAGCGGTTCTTCCGTCCCGCTGCGCGGGCCGGGCTTCGGCGTGCTGCGCACGCCGAAGGGTTCTGCACGTTGTCCACAGAAATCCATAGCCGTCCACAGAAAGAAAAAAGAAGCAAAAAATAAAGAAGACCGGCCGACGATGATCATCTTCCCTTCGGTAACATTCTTAGATGACTTGACACGGGGCGCCAGTCGCAGCCGTCGCGGCTCCATCCCCTTCCGGCTGAACCCTTCTTCAAATTTCAAATACGTGAAAACGTGAAAGCGGGGCGCCGGTCTGCGGTCTCGCCCGGTGAACAGCGAGCGTCTAATGTTATATCATCCAGAATCGATGGAGCCCGATCCTCTGGTGGGGCGGACGTTGGGCAAATGCCGAATCGAGGCCCTGATCGGCAAGGGCGGCATGGGGTTGGTTTACCGCGCCCATCATCTGCCGCTCGATCGTCCGGTGGCGCTCAAGGTCATTGCCCCGGACTACGTGGACACGGAGGCCGCCTGCGCGGCGTTCCTGCGCGAGGCGCGCATCGCGGCCCGCCTCCAGGATCCCCGCATCGTCCAGGTCTACGACGTCGGGCGGGAGGACGGGCTGACCTTCATCGTCATGCAGCTGCTCGACGGGCGCACGCTGCAGAATGAGGTGGCGGAAAACGGCCCCCTGGCCCAGCGCGAGGCCTGGCGCGTGATCAGGGAGGCGGTCTTGGCCCTGCGGACCGCCCACCGCGAGGGCGTCGTGCACCGCGACGTCAAGCCCGGCAATATCATGCTCGGCCCGGATGGCGCGGTTCGGCTGATGGATTTCGGGCTTTCCCTGGCTTGCGACGGCCGGACCACAGCCCCGGAGGGCCTGTGCAGCGCGGGTTCCTTCGATTTTATGGCGCCGGAGCAGGGCTTCGGGGTGCTCGACGCGCGCATGGACCTCTATGCCGTGGGCGGCACGTATTTTTACGCCCTGGCCGGGCATCCTCCTTATCCGGGCGGTTCGGCCGCGGACGCGATGCTCCAGCACCGGGACTCCGCGGTGCCCGACGTCCGGCAATCCCGTCCCGACACCACGCCGGCGGCGGCCGAGCTCATCAAGCGGCTCATGGCCAAGGACCCCGCCCGGCGCCCGGCCAGCGCCGAGGAACTGCTGAGCGAACTGGAGTCCCACCGCCTCCTGCTCGACGTGGATTCCAGCGGCTCCCCATTCGTCCTGAAGCCCCCCCCGGCGGCGCTGCGGGATCGCTTCGATCCCGGCGACGGGATGGCGCCCGCGGGCGGGCGCGGGGAAGAGCCGGCTGCGGCGCCGCGGGCCGTCGCCCCCGCCGCCGCGCCGCCGGTTCCCGCCCTGGTCAAGCGCGGGGCCTGGGGCCCCAGGCTGGCCGCGGCTGCGGTCTTCCTCCTGCTTTTCGGTCGGCATTGGCTCCGCGCGAGCGCGGGCGACTGGGCCGCGGCGGGGCTGTTCCTGGCCGCGGCAGCCGCCTCGGCCGCGATCCGGCCCCGGAGCCGGCCGGTCTGGACGCGAGCGGCCGCCGCAGGGCTCGCCGCGGCGGGAATGCTGGCCGCATTATACCGCTACGGTTTCGGTTCGTTCGCGGCGCCGGCTTTGTCTCCCGCCCTGGAAACCCTGGTTGTTTGCGGCATGGGGCTGTCCGCGGCGCTGGCCGGACTCTATCTCGGGCTGCATGATGACGCTCCATCCGACCGTCCGGCGGCGTTCGGCCTGCTCGCCGCGGGGGCGCTGCTGCTGCTCTTGGCCGCGGCGTCCTTGCGCATGCTGCCGGGCATGGGTCTCGTCGCGGGCCTAAGGTCCGTCCTGGCGGCCGACTGGACCGCCTTCCTGGCCTCCGGAGGGCCGTGGCGGTGGGCCGGGGTGCTGCTGCTGTGCGCTCTGTGGCTCGCCCTGCGCCGCCGCGGTGAACTCCGACGTTCCGGCCGGCTGCCCGTCGCCAACTGGAACAAATAGCTGGGGTCAGGCTTTCCCCAAATTTCCATTCCGTAAAAAGGCGGGGAAAGAAATTTGGGGAAAGCCTGCCGCCTTTAGGGCAGGTGGAGCGCCGAGGCTTTGACCTGGGCGATGAGGGGTTCCGGGAAGAGGCCGAAGGCCAGCACTCCCGCCAGGGCCACGGCGAGGCAGCCCCAGACGAACGGGCCGGGGGTGACGGCGGCGGGAGCCGCGCCCTCCGGCGCCTGCGGCGGCAGGAAAAACATGTGGAAGGCTATTTTCATGTAGTAGTAGACGGAGATCACGCTGTTGACCACGCCCGCGATCGCCAGGGCGTAGAAGAGGCCCGGCCCCGGCCCGGTCCCGGAGGCCGCCAGACGGCCGGCATCCATGGCCGAGGCGAATAGGTAGAACTTCCCGATGAAGCCGGCCAGGGGCGGAATGCCGGCCAGGGAGAGCAAAAACAGGGTCATGAGCAAGGACAGCGGCAGGTTGCGGCGAGCCAATCCGTCGAAGGCCGAGAGTTCGTAGGAGCCCAGGCCGCCGTGGGAGCCGTCGTCGCCCACGGCCTGGACCACCGCGAAGGCGCCGAGATTCATGGCCAGGTAGACCGCGCAGTAGAGCAGGACGCCCTCGATGCCCATCTCTCCGCCCACCGCGAGCCCGATGAGGATATAGCCGGCCTGGGCCACCGAGGAGTAGGCCAGCAGGCGCTTGACGTTGAACTGGAACAAGGCGACGGTGTTGCCGACGGTCATGGTCAAGATCGCCAACAACGCCAAGAGGGTCGTGAGCTGGAGTTGGGCGGCGGGCACCGCCAGCGCGAACACCCGCAGCAGCACGCCCATGGCCGCGATCTTGGGCGCGACGGAGAGGTAGGCCGTGACCGGCAGCGGGGCGCCCTCGTAGGCGTCCGGCACCCAGAAGTGCATCGGGGCCATGGCCGCCTTGAAGCCGAAGCCCAGCAGGATGAGCAGCATGGCCAGCAGAAAGACCGGGCCGTGCTGGGCCGCGGTCAGGCCCGCCGGCCACGGGACGCCGCCGTGCGGGCCCGAGGCGAATTGAACGAGGCGGGTGGTGCCCGCGGCTCCGTAGTAAAGCGAGATCCCGTAAACCATGATCGCGGAGGAAAAAGCCCCGAAAAGGAAATATTTGACGGCGCCTTCGTTGGATTTGAGGTTGCGCCGCTCGAAGCCGGTCAGCGCGAAACTGCAGATCGATACGAGCTCCAGGGCGAGGAAGATCAGCAGCAGGTCGCAGGCCGAGACCAAGAACATCATCCCGGCGGCCGAGAAGAGCAGCAGGGCGGCGAAGGTCCCGGCGTGCGCGGGGGGCAGCTCGCGGTACTCCAGGGCCAGCATGACCACCATGATCACGCAGAGCAGGATCGCGACCTTGAAGAACTGGCTAAGGGGGTCGACGACCCAGAGCGCGCCCATGCCCCAGGCGCCGCGGCCCAGCCCCCAGGCGATGGCGCCCAAGGCGGCG
>JAQUMZ010000352.1 GCA_028717865.1 Elusimicrobiota bacterium
GCGAGCGCTGGGGAGAGTCGCTTCGAAAATCCGTGCCCCGGCAGTTCTGGCCGCTCGCATCCGGGACCGCGGGCCTGCTGGGTTTGGCCTGGCTGCGCCTCATCGGACTCAACGCGGGAGCCGACGATCGGCTGCTCCAGCCGCTGGGCGCGGGCGCGGACGCCTGGCTGACGGCGGGGCCGTCGGCCTTGGCCTGCTGCCTATGGCTGGTCCCGCTGCCCCTCGCGGCGTATGGCGCCGCGCCGCGGACGCGGTGGGCCGCCGCGCTCCTGGCCGTCGCGGGACCCTGGGCCGCACGGCCGCTCCTGCCGCCGCTGGGAGCCGAGAACGCGGCCGCGCTGCTGCACGCGGCCATGGCCGGCGCCGGCCTGGTCTGGGCGGGACGCGCCTTGGCGTCATGGGGGCCGGTCTTGTCCAAGGCCGCGCCGGCCGGCTTGGCGGCCGCCGCCCTGCTCGTCGCCGCCCACGGCGCCTTCCTGAGAGACGTCTGGCTCGCCCGGCTCAACGCGGCCTTCCCCGGCGGCCGCTACCTGGAGCTGTCCGAGGACGGGCGCGAGTGCCTCGCCCTCTACCGCTTCGGCTCGGGAGCGACGGTGCTTCTGCGCGACGGCCGGGCGTGGCACAACGACGGCCTCGCGGCCAAGCGCCAGGCGCATCTGCCCCTGCTCATGCACGGCCGGCCGCGGCGCGTCCTGCTCTTGGGCCCGCGCCGGCCCGAGACCATAGCCTCCGCCCTGGCCCACGGCGCCGAGGTCACGGTCGTGGACCCCCATCCCGCCGCGCCGCGCCTGCTGGCCGCGCTCTCTCCCCAAGGACGGCTCCCGGCTCCGAGGCCCGGTTCGAGCGGCCGGTTGACGCTGGTCCGCGGCGACCCCCGCCGCTGGCTGGCCGCCGCGGGGCCCGCCTTCGACGTCATCATCCTGGAGCTGCCCCCGGGCGCGGGCACGCCAGAGTCGGTCCGGCTGGCGACCCGCGAAGCCCTCGCGAGCCTCAAGACCCGGCTGGCCCCGGGAGGGCTTGCGGCCGTGCGCCTGCCGGACCCGCGGCCGCGCGCGAGCCTCCTGCGGACGCTGCGCGCGGCGCGCTCGGTCTTTCGCCGCGCCGGAACCTTCGCGCTGCCGGGAGGCCCCCTGCTGGCCGCGGGCGACCGGCCCCTCGTCCCCGCCTTCGGAACCGACCCCTATGTATGGGGCGACGACCCCGATCTGGAGTCCGACCTGCCCGGCCTGGACTGGCAGGAGTTCGCGGACGACCCGCAAGACGCGGCCGCGCCGGACGCGGACGACCGGCTCGGCGCGGCCTTATCGCCGTAAACGGCGCGCGCGCATGGTATAATAAAAAAAGGTGAAACCCTTCAAATTGGGCTGGCTGGGCGACGGGGGGATCGGCGAGCGTCTGATCGACGGCATCCTGTCGGGAAAAAAGACCGCGACCTCCTGTCCCGCCTACGATCCGGAGGACTCCGGCTTCCAGATCGGCGACCGCCTGCAGCTGCTCGACAAGCACAACCGGGCGCGCGGCACCCTGCTCGTGACCAGCATCGAACTGCGGCCGTTCTCCCAATTCGACGACGCCGTGGCCCGCGCCATCGGCATGCCCCTGCCGGAGCTCAAGGAAGCCACGCGCATGGCCAACGGGCGCGAGATTCCGCCGCACGAGGAGATGCGCGTCGTCCATTTCGAGGTCGTCAGGGACCCCGCCCCGCCGCAGCCTTAGATGCGCGTCCACGCCATAACCCTCGGCTGCCAGATGTCGGCCGCGGACGGCGCGCGAATCATGGACGAACTGGGCCGGCGCGGCCTGACCCCGGCGCCGGACCCCGACAGCGCCGACGCCGTCGTCTTGACCACCTGCGCGGTCCGCGCCCACGCCGAGCAGCGCGCCCTATCGCTCATCGGCCGCCTGGGCGCCTGGCGCCGGGCCGACGCGCGGCGCTTGCTCGTCGTGGCCGGCTGCGTCGCCGAGCGCCGCGGCCAGGGCCTGATCCGGCGCTTCCCCCACGTGGATCTCGTGATCGGGGCCAGGCAGGCGGACAGATACGCAGAACTGATCTATGAGGCCGTAACCGCAAAGAACATGTGCCGGGCTTCTCCAGAGATCGGAGGGACGCCCTCTGAAGCCCGGCACATAGGTGCCAGGCTTCAGACATCATTGCAAAGGTCACCGGAGAAGCCTGGCACCTATTCTTCGCGGCCTTTAGCCAATATCTGCGGCAACATCATCATAATGCGCGGCTGCGACTGCCGCTGCGCCTACTGCGTGGTGCCGCTGGTGCGCGGGCCGGAGGTCTGCCGCCCCCCGCGGGACATCGTCGCCGAGGCGCGGGCCAAGACGGCGGCCGGCGCGCGCGAATTGACCCTGCTGGGCCAGCGGGTCAACGCCTATTCCTGGGAGGAGGGGGGGCGCCGGACGGACTTCGCGGACCTGCTGCGCGAGCTCGACGCCGTCCCGGGCCTGCTGCGCCTGCGCTTCATGAGCCCCCACCCGGACCGGCTCGACGAAAGGGTCCTGGACGCCCTGGCCGAGTGCGCGCGGCCGGCCCCCTTCATCCATCTGCCGGCGCAGTCGGGCTGCGACCGCATCCTGCGCCTGATGCGCCGCGGCTACACCCGCGCGCAATTCCTGCGCGCGGCCGACCGCCTGAGACGACGCGTGCCCGGCGTTGTGCTGTCCACGGACATTATTGTAGGATTTAGTACGGAAACGGATGCGGAATTCCGGGAAAGCCTGGAACTGCTCACGGAACTGCGCCCCGCGACCACCTTCGCCTTCAAGTACTCGGCGCGGGAAGGCACTCCGGCGGCGGAGCTGGAAGACGACGTGCCGCGGGAGACGAAGGAGCGGCGCCTGGCCGAGCTCAACGGACTCGTCGAGGAACTCACGCTAACCGCCTTGCGGACCCAAGTGGGAAAGACCGTGGAAGTACTGGCCGAAACGCCGACCTTCGGGCGCACCGGCGACGGCTTCAAGGTAAAATGGGCGAACCCGGCGCGGCCGGGAAGCCTGGTGCGCGTGCGGGTGCGCGGCGCGACGCGACGCACGCTTTTAGGAGACAGCCATGAGCCATAAAACCGACAAACCCGCGACGGAAAGACGCCGGCACGCCCGCATGCCCATGGTCGAGGGGATGATCGAGCCCATCACGGTTCAATTCGGACCGGAAGCCGACGGGCGCCCGGCCCCGGCCCAGAACCAGCCCGCGATCCTCACCAACCTCTCCGCCGGAGGGATGTCGCTGCTGATGTTCCTGGAGCCTCCCCACGCCAAGCGGCTCGACATGGTGCTTTCCATTCCCGGCCTGGAAGGCGTCGCCATCTCAGGCAAGGTCGTGCGCGTGCATCAGCGGGGGCCGACCTACAACATCGGCATAGCCTTCACGCAGATCAGCCGCAAGCACCAGGACCAGATCAGCCGCATGGCCGAGGACCACGGCGACTGCGAGAC
>JAQUMZ010000353.1 GCA_028717865.1 Elusimicrobiota bacterium
ATTCAACCTGGTGGCACAGAAAAAGGCGCTGTTCGAAGGGGTCTTCGATCCGGCGACCAATGACATCAACTTCCAGCCCGGGCAGGCCGCCTCGCTCTTGTCCAAGATGGCGACGCTGGTCCCGCAGACCCAGGCAGCCGGCGACACCGCAGGAATCGAGGATGGCACGAAGGTTGAGGCCGGCGGACTGGAGTCGGCGGCTTGCGACTCCGTGGCCAAGACTCCCACGGACAGGAAGCCCTCCGGGAGCCGAGAAGGCGCCGGGATCCCCGACAATGCCCGCGAGTTCGACGTGACCCCTGCCGTAGCGGCCTTGGCCAAGCTGGCCGGCCGGGAGCCGCCGGCGCAGCCCTCCCGCATCCGGCTCAGCGAGGAGAACGGCGAGGTGCGCCTGGCCATCCCCAAACCGGCGCTGGAACTGCTCGCGGGCCTGCGGCCGGTGCTGGAAATCCTGCTCCAACTGGGCTCGGGCACGCGATAACAACTAGTCGGATATAGGATATATCCGTGGTCCGACACGCTGGAGGCGCCCATTGTCCAAAAGCATGCCCGCACGCAGTCCGGTCCCGGCGGTCCGGCTCCAAGATTCGATCCTGTCGATGGATTCTTCCTCTCCCCTTGCGAACAGACTGCCCTTCCCATCCTTCGCGTACTGGACCCTGGCCAGGCAAAGGTAGTTCTCGGAGCCCATCAGAAGGGCGAACCGAAGCCCTTCTCCTTGGACTTCCAGAAGCCGCCTGATGATGGGCAGGTCCTTGTCCACCAGTTGCTGTTGCAGGGCCTTCGTGCACGTCGCTACGACGAGGCGACGCGGTCTGGAATCTTTAGCCGCCGCCTCGGCCTCCACTGCCCATAGAGCGCCCGGAAGAAGATAGGCGATGGACTTGCCGACGCCGGTGCCGGCCTCCACGATGAGCTTCGTCCTGGCGCGGAGGGCCCCATCGACCGCGCGGGCCATCTCGATTTGCTGGGGCCTCAATTCGAAGTCGGGCAGAATGCCCTTGAGCGGGCCGTCAGCGGAGAGTCCCGTCGTCGTGTCCAGGCTCAATCAACTTCTCCGTGCACATTGGACGCCAAGCCGAACCCCGCGTTATTTCGTGCCGAGGAATACGCGTAATAGAGCGGAAGGAAGCTCAGCTTCTGTTCAGGCAGTTCGGCGTAAGGCTGCGTGGAAAGAACGCGGCCTCCCGCCATGGCGGGATAAGAGGCCAAAAGCATGTGCAGGCTGCGCAAACGCCCGGACGCGCCGCTCTTCACTTCGACGCCGTAGACCTTGCCTCCGGCCACGGACAGGAAGTCGACCTCGGCGGTGCTGCCGCGGGATTCGCGCGACCAATAATACGGATCCGAACCTTGCGCGGCCCGCAATTCCTGGCCCACGAACTGCTCGGCGGCCGCGCCACGACGTACGTCCAGCAAATCTCCGCGCCGGAGCTCGTGCTCGATGCCTCCCCCGCACAGATGCCGCCACATTCCGATATCCACCAGCAAAGTTTTGAACCGGCGAGTGGAGGCCGAGGCGCCCAAAGGAAGGCTGGAAGGATTGGCCGCCAGGACCTTGGTCAGCAGCCGCGCCTTGCGCAAAAGATCGAACGCCCGATGATTGGTCGTGTGGGCATGCCCCTCGGCCAGCCGCGTGTAGAGTACCTGGCCGCCCAAGCCTCGCGCCGCTCCTTCCCACACCGCCTCCAAGCAATCCGCGTCCGCTCGGGGCGCGTACTTCGGGAAATCCTGGCGGAACGTCTCGCACAGATCGGCCTGCACCTCCAGCGCTTGGCGGACGGAACCGGTTTCGGCGAACGCCCGCACGCTCGCGGGCATTCCTCCTACAAGAAAATAATTTCTCAAGTCATCCAGCAGAAGCGCATGCAGGGGCGCGGGAAGCGCCTTGGGCGGGGATAGCACTTCGATCGCGGCGCGTTCCTTGCCCAAAGCCTGGAGATATTCGGCGAACGTCATGGGCTGCATCTCAAAGAATTGCACCCGGCCTACCGGGAAAGATATCTCGGAGAGAGCGAACTCCAGCAAGGAGCCAGCGGCAACGACATGGAGCCCCGGGCGCTCCTCGTAAAGATATCGCAAAGCCATGATCGCCCTGGGACAGGTTTGAATCTCGTCAAGGAACAAAAGCGTCTCGCCCGGCACTATTCGATGCTCCAGCGCAAGCTCCAATTGCGAGAGGAGTCTGGCCGCGGTCAAGTCGCCTGAGAACAAACCATGCAAGTCCCTGCGTTTCTCCAGGTCAAGGTTGACAAAACTTTTGAAAAACCGCTGCCCGAACTCCTTGATGGAATGAGTCTTGCCAACCTGTCGCGCTCCACGAACGATGAGGGGTTTTCGTTGTTTTGAATTTTTCCATTCAATTAAATTTGTTTCTATTAGTCTTTTCATAATTGGCGCTCAAATAGCAAGGGTATTTAATCATTATACCGCTCAAATATCAAGCATACACTTCTATCCTAAAGATCGCTGGAGACCACGTTCGTTTAGGTCGGGCACTCCCTCCAATAGACCGGGGCTCCCCGCCCCGCATGCAGGCTTGAATCTCATCAAGGAACAAGATCACCCCGGCGACGCGGCAGCCTGGAGGTGTCCATCCCGGGGCTAAGACCGACGTCATAGGACCTGCGACCCAACGGAGATAGGCACTATTATAAGGGTCATGGGGCCGAACGACCCGTGTCGGACAGGCAGTGCCACTTTACACTAATAGCATGTTCACGCGACAAGCCATGACGGCGCTCCTCTGCGCTTGCCTGCCTTGGGTGCCCCTACCCACCACGGCCGCCGCGCCGCGATTGGTCAGGACCGCAGGGATCGCCACGACTCATGGGCTAATGCCAAGCGTAAGCCGCATTGACGCGGAGCTGCCGCTCATGTCGATCACACCGGCAGGACGGTTGCCAGCACCCTCCTTGGCCACGACGGATAAACTTGCCGCTCCAACCCCGATCCCGGAATCGGCCGACGATAAAACGATCGGCACGCCCCCTATCGGGCTCGCCCTGGACATGGATATGCGGCAAATGGCGAAAATCCACGACGACGCCAGCCGCCGGCTGCTGCTAGACGGCATGTTTACAGGGTCCGACGCTCGCCAAGCAACTTTGACCGTCGACAACTCTGGCGAAGCCGGGCTCGCTATCTCCCCCGGAAGCTACGTCGAACGAAGGGGCTATCAAGAGCAATTCAACCACATAATCCGGTTCGCTCGTTCTCTGTCTTATGATCGCCAGACGCACGTCCTCCTCTTCCGCGGACAACTCACAAATACGCCTGAATTGCTGTCCGGGGTCGCTCGCCATGACGGCGTAGAAGGGTCCCGCCAAGGATTGGCCAACGCTCTACGACGAATCGACGCGAACAGGGATGCAGAGCGCAACAGAATGCATGCCATACGCCTAAAAAGAGCCAC
>JAQUMZ010000354.1:0-2059 GCA_028717865.1 Elusimicrobiota bacterium
CATCTCCGGCCTGCGCAAGCAGGAGATCATCGCCAAGATACTGGAGGGCCAGCTCAAGGCCAACGGGATGATCTACGACGAGGGCGTGCTCGAGGTCCTGCCCGACGGCTTCGGCTTCCTGCGCTCTCCGGAGTACAACTACCTGCCCGGCCCCGACGACATCTACATCTCCCCGTCGCAGATCAAGAAGTTCGGGCTGCGCAAGGGCGACACGGTGGCCGGCTTCGTGCGGCCGCCCAAGGACGGGGAGCGCTTCTTCGCCCTGCTGCAAGTCAAGAAGATCAACGGCATCGACGGCGACCAGCTGCGCGAGCGCCCGTTCTTCGACAACCTCACGCCCCTGCACCCGGACGAGCGGTTCATGCTCGAGACGGACCGCATGGAGATCACGACCCGGCTCATCGACCTCTTCTGCCCCGTCGGCAAGGGCCAGCGCGGCCTGATCGTGGCCGCGCCCAAGACCGGCAAGACCGTCATACTCCAGAAGGTCGCCAACGCCGTGGCGGCCAACCATCCCGGGGTGGTGGTCATGGTCCTGCTCATCGACGAGCGCCCCGAGGAGGTCACGGACATGCGGCGCAGCATCAAGGGCGAGGTCATCGCATCGACCTTCGACGAGCCCGCCGACCGGCACGTGCAGGTCGCGGAGATGGTCCTGGAAAAGGCCAAGCGCTACGTCGAGATGGGCAAGGACGTCGTGGTCCTGCTCGATTCGATCACCCGCCTGGCCCGCGCCTTCAACACCATCAGCCCTTCCACCGGGCGCGTGCTCTCCGGCGGCTTGGAGGCCACCTCCCTGCAGCGGCCCAAGCGTTTCCTGGGCGCGGCGCGCAATATCGAGGAGGGCGGCAGCCTGACCATCATCGGCACGGCCCTGGTCGATACCGGCTCGCGCATGGACGAGGTGATCTTCGAGGAGTTCAAGGGCACCGGCAACTCCGAGATGGTCCTCGACCGCAAGCTGGCCGACCGCCGGATGTTTCCCGCCATCGAGATCAACCGCTCCGGCACCCGCAAGGAGGAGTTGCTGCTCAGCGAGGACGAGATCAACAAGATCTGGATCCTGCGCAAGGTCCTGGCCCCGCTGTCCTCGGTGGAGGCCATGGAGCTTCTGCGCGACAAGCTCATCTCCACAAAGAGCAACAAGGATTTCCTAAAATCCATGGAGTTGTCGAACCTTTCGGAATAGTGAACCAAGGGCTTTCGTCGTTTGCCGTCAGCGAGGTCCGCAGCCCAAAGGGCTGCGGACCCTCGACGCCCCCCCTTGAGGGGGGGCGTCGATTCCGTCGGAGGGAGCCGTGCCGTTTGTCGTTGGCCGCATTGGCGTTGGTATCCCTGTCCGTCGGCGCATGGGCCGCCCCCATCCCCTCCCCCGACCTGCGGGAATGGGAGCGCTTCTCGGTCCTGACTCCGGCCGGTCCGGAGGAGCCCAGCCCGGACACCTTCCAGAAGATCAAGCGCCTGGTCTGGGCCGAGCACAAGGTCCAGCGCGGGGAGTACAGCGCGGCGCTGCTGGCGAAGCGCTACCGGACCACGGTGGCCAGCTTGCAGGCCACCAATCGCGACGAGCTCTATATTTTCGGTCCGGGCCGCAAGCTCGTGGTTCTCAACCAGAGCGGCCTGCTTTACCAGGTGCGCAAGGACGCCGAGACCTTGGACCAGGTCGTGGCGCACTACGAGCGCGATCCCGGACGGGCCCGCAAGCTGAAGGAGTGGGTGGTGCGGGCCAACCTCCTGCCCGGCTCGGCCCTGCTGGGGGAGTTCGATCTGGAGAAGGGCGAGCGGGTGTTGCTGCCGGGCATCCGGATGGTCTGGGACACCTTCCATTATCCGGTCTCCAGGATCACCCGGATCAGCTCCCGCTTCGGCACGCGCCGCCATCCGATCTACAAGCAGAGGCTGATGCACGTAGGGCTGGACATACCCAAGCCCTACGGCACTCCGGTTTTCCCGGCGCGCAGCGGGGTGGTCGTCGAGACCGGCTGGCGCGGCGGCTACGGCATGCTGGTGGTCATCCGCCATGCCGGTGGCTGGACCACGCGCTACGGCCATCTGTCGA
>JAQUMZ010000354.1:2069-3411 GCA_028717865.1 Elusimicrobiota bacterium
CGGCCAAAGCGTCCAGCGCGAGCGCACCAAGATCGGCCTGGTGGGCTCCACCGGCCACTCCACCGGTCCGCACCTGCATTTCGAGGTGCGCAACCCCGGCGGCAACCCCGTGAACCCCTCCGCCAAAATCGGCAGACGGTAACCAACCTCCCATTCGGCCAAATTGTTGTATAATTCTTCAGTTACTTCACGACAAGGAAAGACACTATGAAAGCCGGAATCCATCCCGTCTATAAGATGTCCAAGGTGGTTTGCGCCTGCGGCAACACTTTCGAGACTAGGTCGACCAAGGATATCATCAAGCTGGAGATTTGCTCGGCCTGCCATCCTTTCTACACGGGCCAGCAGAGGCTCGTCGACACGGCCGGGCGCGTGGAGCGCTTCCGCAAGCGCTTCGAGGCCACGGGCGGAAAGACCGTGGTGCGCAAGCCCGTCAAGAAGACGGTCAAGAAGCTGGAGCAGGTCGGCGGCAAGGCCCTGCGCCGCACCCTGACCACCGCGCCCAAGAAGGAAGGCGACAAGAAGGCGCCGGCCAAGAAGGCGGCCTAGCGCCGCCGCCCCTCCGCCCCGGCCCGCGCGGGCCGGGGCGGCGCTTTTTATGGATCCCCAACTTGTCAGTCTGGAGTCGGAGTTCGCGGCTCTGGAGGACAAGCTCGTCCAGAGCGGCCTGTCGCCGGCGGAGCTTAAGGATCTCTCCCGCCGCCACGCGGAGCTCGCCCCCGTGATCCGGCGCGTCCGCGAGCTGGCGCGCCTGGAGCGCGAGCTGGGCGATCTCGACGCCGTGCTCAACGGTTCCGACGCCGAGCTGCGCGGCCTGGCGGCCGCGGAGCGCCCCACGCTGGCCGCCATGGCCTCGGCCCTGGAGCGCGAGCTGCGCCTGGAGCTCATCCCCAAGGACCCCGCCGAATCCAAGAACGCCTTCCTGGAGATCCGGGCCGGCGCCGGCGGCGAGGAGGCGGCCCTCTTCGCCGCCGAGCTGTTGCGGCTCTACACCAGCTACGCCGAGGGGCGCGGCTGGAAGGCCGAGCTCATGGACATCAGCGCCACCGGCCTCAAGGGCGTCAAGCAGGCCGTGCTCTTCGTGCAGGGCCAAGACGTTTTCTCCTGGCTGCGCCATGAAGGCGGCGTGCACCGCGTCCAGCGCGTGCCGGTGACCGAGGCCTCCGGCCGCATACACACCTCGACCGTGACCGTGGCCGTGATGCCCGAGGCCGAGGAGGTGGAGGTCGCCATCAAGCCCGATGAGCTCAAGATCGACACCTACCGCGCCGGCGGCGCCGGGGGCCAGAACGTCAACAAGGTGGAAACCGCCATACGCATCACCCACCTGCCCACCGGCTTG
>JAQUMZ010000355.1 GCA_028717865.1 Elusimicrobiota bacterium
CAAGGCATCCGCTCCGTCGGCCATGCCGCCTTCGTAAGCCATGGCCCCGCCTCCGTTGGCCAGGGATCCCGCGCCCTCGGCCACGGCCTGGGCGCCGTTAGCGGCCTTGGCAAAGCCTTCCTGGGCCGCGTCTTCGAGCAGCTCGCGTATCGTCTCCTCCCGCCGAGCCCTGGGGACCTCCTGGTCCGCCGCGATCAGGCCCAAGTACCACCGGATCAAGTCCGCGGACGAACCGTTCAGAGCCCACCACTCATCAAGGGACACGGGTTGCATGACCGAAACCAGCGGCCGCTTTTCCTCGCCGGAGAGTATTTTTTCAAAGAGTTCCTGCGCATCGGAATTCACAGCCTTATTGTTGCCCTTGACGGCGGCCGGGGATAAGAAATTAATCCGGAGTGAACGCAGCCACGCACGCAACCCAATCGGTTGGGCGGCTTTCCACTTCATGTAGTCCGGATGCCTTTCGACGCGAAGCTTGATCTGATCCTTAACTTCCCGAGACAAGCGCCGGCCGTATAGTCTCAAGGCCTCATCTATGGAAATGAGGATTTGTCCGGGCAGGGCGTTTTTGCCGATGGCAAGCTTATCCCCATGACTATTTCTGGCGTTGTCACCTATGGCGATGGCATCGGCGCCTTCAGCCCTGGCGCCTTCGCCCAGGGCGAGGGCATCCGCGCCCATCGCCGTGGCCATCCGCCCATAGGCCAATGCCCCGGCCCCATGGGCCATGCCTCCTCCATAAGCCTTGGCGAGGGCGCCGCTGGCCAATGATCCCGCGCCTTCGGCCACGGCGTCGGCGCCGACAGCGGCATTGGCAAAGCCTCCCCTGAATGCGCGACCCAACAAGACGCGTATTTCCTCCTCCCGATCATCGCTGGGGAACATGCGATCCGCCGCGATCAGACCCAAGTGCCGCCGGATCAAATCCGCGGACGCGCCGTTCAGAGCCCACCACTCATCCAGGGGCGTCGGCTGCATGATGGAAACAAGCTGCCGCCTCTCTTTGCCGGAGAATATGTCCTCGAAGAGCTTCTGGGTCTTGGAATTCCATGCCTTCGCGTTGACCTTGCTCGCGGCCGCCGAAAACGGATAAACACGGAGCGAACTCAGCCACGACTGCAGCCGCAAACCCAGCCTCGCCAGCCGACCGACCGGAGGATTCTCGATGCTGGTACCCGACAGCGGCGCGGGCGCCGCGCCCACACCCCTACCCTCCTCCTTTTTAAGCTCCCATTCGTTGCCTTTCAGGACGAACTTCTTTCCATCGATGTCGACTTCGAGAGTGCCGTAAAATTCCATCAAGTTCAACAACTTGGCCGGCTGGACCAATTCCCAGGAATTATTATTAAAGACATGAAGGCCGGAGTCGTCGACCCTGTATAATTTGCCGCCCAGCACTACCTGCTTGAAATGGCCGTTGTCATCCTTGCGATAAAGCCTGCCTTTCATGATCCGATATTCCGCCGTCCGGGAACCAGGCCGGGACAGCAGCGCCAGTTTTCGCGCCGGACTGTTCGGGTCGATCGGCCGCGCCCAGACCACGGCGCTGCCCACCGGAGACATCCCGGCCAGGGCCCTCGTGCGGTCCAGCGCCCGGGCCATATCCCGCATAAGCGCGCCGATTTCGCGCGTCTGGACGCTTCTCTTCGTCAACCGCGCGTAAACCTGGCCGTAGGCCCGCAGGACCGACGTGCTTTCCTCCTTTGACAAATAAACGCCCATGTGCTGATGCAGCATGTAAAGCTGGTCCGTCATGCCGGCAAGAGCTTCCGCCTGCGGGTCGGCGCCAGCTTTCTCGACCAAAGCCAGCGCCTCCCGGCGCACTTTCTCCTGCGCCTTGGCCGCGGCCTGCGCCAAATCCTGGAAAGAAACGGTCTCAGGCGTCAGTCCCCGCGCCTCGAGTTCCAGCACAACCGGCGCCAGGCTCTTGCGCGAGACCGCTTTTTCCAGCTCGAGCTTGCCTAGGGCCGCCAGCATCGGCTGATTGGCCGCACCCGGTTGCGAAGCGAACGAGCGGAAGGGAGCGGCCCAAGATTCGGGGACCGAGGAATAGATGGTTTTCACGGACAGCTTCTGGCCCGCAGCGGGAAGCGCGGCGAAAATTACCACCATGGCGAGAATCTTGTTCATAATCCCCCCACAAAAAAACGCCGGCCTTAGACAAAGGCCGACGCGTCCGCTTCAGGCCTCGGGACCGCGGGGTCGGCCTATGCGGGAAGTGTAGTGCCGGTATTACTTTTTGTCAATACCGAACTGACGCACGGCCCCGAACCAGACGTAGAGGCACAGCCCCAGGAAGGCGAGCAGCGAGACCAGCTGCGAGAGCATGTCGCTGCCGTAGAAGGGCGTGGTGATCCAGCCCTCGGAAAATCCCGGGACCAGCCGCAAGGCCGCGCCCAGAACGCCCCCCAGGGCCCCCCCGGCCATGAGCCCGGAGGCGATGACGACACCCCGCTCGCGCAGTCCCTTGCCCGCCTCGCCGCCAAGCCGGGCCGCCTTGCCCGTGATGAGGTGGTGCAGGAAGCCCCCGACCAGGGCCGGGGTGTTGAGCTCCAGGGGCAAATACATCCCCAGCGCGAAGACCAGGGCGGGAACCCCGACCATCTCCAGGAGCACGGCCACGACCGCGCCGGAGCCGAAGAGCAGGTAAGCGATGGGCTGGCGGTTCATGAAGCCCTCTACCAGGGCCTTCATGAGCGACGCCTGCGGCGCGGCCAGCACCGCCGACTCGGGCGCGCCCGCGGGGGCGTCGCCGAAGTAGTAGCCGGCCTTGGCCAGCATCACGATGGTCAGGCCCGAGGCCGCGGCGGCGGCCAGCACGCCCCAGAATTTCACGCGCTCCTGCACGGCGGGGGTAGCACCCAGCCAGTAGCCGGTCTTGAGATCCGTGATGGTCTGGCCGGAGACCGACAGGGCGGTGCAGACCATGCCCGCGATGGCCATGACGAAGAACATGCCCGTGGTGCCGGAAAGTCCGAAGTTGAGCAGGACCACGCTGGAGACGATGATGGTCAGCATGGTCATGCCCGAGACCGGATTGCGCGCCGTGGTGGCGATGGCGTTGGCCGCCACGGAGGTAAAGAAGAAGGAAAACAGCAGGACCAGGGCCAGGCCGATGGCCAGGACGAGCCAGCCGGTCTTGAGCGTGCCGAAGAATACGGCGGTGGCCAGGCTCGCCGCCACGACCCCGGCCAGGATGGCCATGAACGGGATGTCGCGGTCGGTGCGCTCCTGCCCCGCCTCGGCCTCCCCGGCCCGGAAGGCGCGCATGGCGATGGCCAGCGAGCCCGCCACGATGCGCAGGGACTTGATGATCCCGAATATGCCCGCGGTGGCGATGGCGCCCACGCCGATGAAGCGCACGTAGTTGCGGAATATCTCCCCGGCGGCCATCTCGGCGATAGGCTTG
>JAQUMZ010000356.1 GCA_028717865.1 Elusimicrobiota bacterium
TCCGATCTGCATACCGCCTGGCGCACGCACGCGGAGGTGCCTGGCTTCAGGCCAATGCACGGGGTTTGTACCGAAGCCTGGCACCTCTCCGCGCGAACCTTGGTACGGCAGGTGCCGGCGTAAGGCGGCATGTGTCCACATGTGTGTTCCGGACACACATGTGGACGGTCGGACCGCGTTTTAGTTCCATCCGCGCAACCGACCGCAGCCGTTCAACCCCCTCGCGATCCCGCCAGGGATCGCGAGGCCGGCGCGACCCTTCCTTAGTCGCGCCGATAGTCTGAAGTTCGGGGAACTGGGCCAGATTGTGCCCGGTTCTTCGGTTCCGCATACCGCCTTGCGCGCGCACGAGGAACAGGGCGCGCGCGGGTTCGCGCGCCGCACGACCGCGCGCGAACCTTGGTACGGCGGGGGGCCGCGATGGGAGGCATTGCCGCGGCCGCAGCCGTCAAACCCCTCGCGATCCCGCCAGGGATCGCGAGGCCGGCCCGACTATTCCTTGGTCGGGCCGATAGTATTAAGTTCGGTGGAACTGGGCGAGTTTGCTCCGGACGCGCGGAAGGACCGTCCAAAATACGTGAAATACGTGAATACGTGAAAGCGGGGCACCGAACTACGCGGGCACCTCGCCTTTCTGCTTCATGGCGGACAGGCCCTCGGCCGCGCCCAGCAGGCGCACGCCCGTGGCGGCCCGGACCTTGGCGGTCAGCAGGGAGGAGTCGCGGGGCCGCGGGGCGCGCGCGGAGCAAGCCCCGGGCTCCATGGGCAGTATCTTGGATTCGTCCAAGCCGAAGGTTCGCGCGGCCAGCCGGGCGAATTCCAAGCGCGGCAGGCGCTCGGCGCCGACGACGTGGAATATCCCGCCCAGCTTCCGGGCGCAGAGCTCGACGACCGCCTCGGCCAGGTTGTCGGCGTAGGTGGGATTGCAGAGCAGGTCCGGTACGCGGATAGCCTCGCCCGCCGAGAGCCGCGCGATGACCTGCAGGACGAAATTCTGGGGCCGTCTCTGCCAGCCGTAGGCCGCGGCCGTGCGCACCACGAGATTGCGCTGCGAGAGTCCCCGCACCCCGGCCTCGGCCTCGGCCTTCTGCCGGCCGTACTCGTTGAGCGGGCAGACGGGGTCCTCCTCCCGGTAGGCCCCGCGCGCGCCGTCGAAGACGTAGTCGGAGGAAAAAAACACCAGCGGCGCGCCCAGCTCGGCGGCGGCCGCGGCCAGTTCCAGCGTCCCCGCCACGTTGACCCGCCGCGTCTGCTCCGGGTGGCTTTCGCAGTAGTCCACGTGGGGGTTGGCCGCGGGCAGGGCCACCAGCTCGGGGCGCAGTTCGCGCAGAAGCGCCCGCGCGGCCGCGGGCTCGGCCAGGTCCAGCCGGCGTCCGTCCGGGCCTGGTTCGGGCTCGCGCGAGGCCGCCACGACCCGGGCCCCGCGCCCGCGCCAGGCGCGCGCCAGGGCCGAACCGATCAAGCCCGAGGCGCCCACGACCAATATCCCGCCCACAGCGTGGGATTATAGCAAAGTGACTGAAGTCCGTATTGACTTCCCCTTGTCTATTGAAGTATAGTGCAACCCGTTTTGGATTTTCGATAACACGCGATAAGGAGACAGTAATGAACCTATACGCCATCGTCGCCGCCGCCCTGCTGGCCCTCCCGGCCCAAGCCGAGTCCGGCAAGCCCAACATCAAGCTGGGGCAGTTGGCCCTGCATCCCTACTACGGGATATCGGCCATCTACGACGACAACATCTACCTCGTGCCCAAAAACGAGGACGGCCACGCCGTGGCCGGCGGCGGCGTGCGCGGCTCCTGGATCATGTCCAACAACCTGGGCCTGCGCGCGGATATGCCCATGGGCGAGACCCAGAAGCTCGCCGCCTCCTACGACCTGCGCTCCGACATCTACAAGGCCCAGTCCTCGGCCAACAACGCCGTGACCCAGAAGGCCGGCGGCGCCTACGACTTCAAGGGCGCGCGCACCAAGCTCCGCCTGTCCGACGACTACGTCAACACCTCCGACCCGGCCTTCAACCCCAACAACACCGCCGTGGCCGGCGAGCTCGTCACGCGCGAGAAGCGCTGGAACAACGCCGCCGGCGGCGGCGTCGAGTACTTCCTGGGCGACAAGTTCTTCGCGGGCATAGACGGCGCCCACTCCATACAGAAGTACCTCAGCCGCAGCCTGGGCCAGAAGCTCAACAACTACGCCCTGAGCTTCGGCGGCCGGGCGGGCTACAAGCTCCTGCCCAAGACCCGGGCCTACCTGGGCGTGCACCGCTCGATCACCCACTACTCCGTCACCCGCGACATCTCCGACATCACCGAGACCACCGCGGCCGGCGACGTCATCAAGGTCCAGGACCACGTGGCCAACCACAAGGACTGGCTCGTCGACGCCGGCGTCGAGGGAAGCATCGCGCCCAAGGTCACCGGGCGCGTGCAGGGCGGCTACGTCTACCGCCGCCACGACAAGGACAACTCCGACGCCCGCCGGCGCCCCATCTCGCGCAACGCCACCGTCAGCGTGGGCGTGGACTACAAGCCCACCGAGCGCGACACGGTCAAGCTCACCGCCAACCGCGGCCTCGTCGACGCGGTGACCGGCGGCAACTACTATCTGACCAACGGCGGCGTGCTCGACCTCTCGCACAAGTGGGACAAGATCACCGTCGGCCTGGCCGGCGGCCTGCAGGTCGACAAGTACTCCGAGGCCATCACGAGCGGCGGCCTGACCGCCAACCGCCGCGACGCGGTCTATACCGGCGCGGCGCGCTGCGAGTACCGCATCCAGGAGTGGCTGGCCGCCAACCTCGGCTACAAGAACGTCTCGCGCTTCTCCAACTTCTCGCGGCAGTTCAACTACAAGGACAACCGCACCTCCGCCGAGCTGCGCCTTTCCTTTTAAGCCGTTCGGCGGCCTCGAAAAACCGCCCCGCGCGGCGCGGGGCGGTTTTTTTGTAGAGTCTCTCACCATGAAGAAAGCGCTCATCACCGGCGTCACGGGCCAGGATGGGGCCTACCTGTCCGAGTTCCTGCTCGGCAAGGGCTACGAGGTCCACGGCATCAAGCGCCGCACCTCGCTGTTCAACACCGACCGCATCGACCACCTCTTCCAGGACCCGCACGAAAGCAAGCCGCGCTTCATCCTGCACTACGGCGACATGACCGACGCGACCTCCCTGATCCACGTCATCGGCAAGGTCCGCCCCGACGAGATCTACAACCTGGCCGCCCAGAGCCACGTCCAGGTCAGCTTCGAGAAGCCCGAGTACACCGCCAACGCCGACGCCCTGGGCACCCTGCGTTTGCTGGAGGCCGTGCGCATACTGGGCCTGGCGAAAAAGACCCGGATCTACCAGGCCTCCACCTCCGAGCTCTTCGGCAACGTGGGGGGGAGG
>JAQUMZ010000357.1 GCA_028717865.1 Elusimicrobiota bacterium
GGCCTGGGGCTTCGCCCTGCGCCGCAAGGGCGGCGACGCGCGGACGGCCCAGGAATTCGTGGCGAAAATCTTCCGCAACGTCCCCGTGCTGGACACCGGAGCGCGCGGCGCCACCATCACGTTCGTAGAACGCGGCATCGGGGACGTATTGATCGCCTGGGAAAACGAGGCCATGCTGGTCGCCCGGCGCATGCGCCCCGGCGAATTCCAGATCGTGACTCCGAGCCTGAGCATCCTCGCCGAGCCGCCCGTGGCCCTGGTCGACCAGGTGGTGGACAAAAACGGCACCCGCCGGCTGGCCCAGGCCTACCTGGAATATCTGTATGCGCCGGAAGGCCAGGCCATCGCGGCCCGGCATTATTACCGCCCCCGCGCCCCGGCGGCGGGCTTTCCCAAGATGAAGGCCTTCACGCTCGCGGAGCTGTTCGGGAATTGGGGCCGCGCCCAAGCCGAGCATTTCTCCGACGGCGGCAGCTTCGACCGGATCTACCAGCCGGGCGCCCGGGCCGAGGCCGCGCCATGAGCCACCGCGCCCTGCCCGGCTTCGGCCTGTGCCTGGGCTGCTCCTCGGCCTACCTGGGCCTGGTCGTGCTGGTGCCGCTGGCCGCGCTGCTGGCCAAGTCCGCCGGCATGGACTGGGCCGGGTTCTGGGGCACCGTCACCCAGCCCCGGGTTCTGGCGGCCTACCGCTTGAGCTTCCTGGCCTCCCTGGCCGCCGCCGGCGTCAACGCGGTCTTCGGCTTCCTGACCGCCTGGGTCCTGGTCCGCTACGATTTCCCCGGCCGCCGCCTGCTCGACGCCGCCGTGGATATTCCCTTCGCCCTGCCCACGGCCGTCTCCGGCATAGCCCTGACCGCGCTCTGCGCCCCGGGCGGCTGGCTGGGCGGCCTGGCCGGCCGCCTCGGCGTCAGGCTCGCCTTCACGCCGCTGGGCGTGGTGGCGGCCCTGACCTTCATAAGCCTGCCTTTCGTGGTCCGCGCGCTGCAGCCGGCCCTGCGCGGCCTGGATCCCGAGCAGGAGGAGGCGGCCCTGACCTTGGGCGCCACCCGCTGGCAGTCGTTCGCGCGGGTCGTGCTGCCCGCGCTGCTGCCCGCGCACTTGAGCGGGATCACCCTGGCCTTCGCCCGGGCCTTGGGCGAATACGGCTCCGTCGTGTTCATTTCCGGGAACATGCCCATGCGCACCGAGATCGCGCCCCTGCTGATCGCGGTCAAGCTCGAGCAGTTCGACGTGGCCGGCGCGGCCGCGGTGGCGGCGGTGATGATGGCGGCCGCCTTCGTCCTGCTGGCCGCCGCCAATTTCCTGCAGCTCAGGAGCCTGCATGGCCGCGCCTGAATCCTTCGCCAACACCGGCGCCCGGCGCCTGCTCATCGCGTCGGTGCTGGGTTACCTGGCGCTGTTCTTGCTGCTGCCGGTGGCCTTCATCCTCCAGCAGGCCCTGGCCGAGGGTTGGCGCACCTACGCGCAGGCCGCGCGCGACCCCGCGGCGCGCTCGGCCCTCGGATTGACCCTCGCCGCGGCCGCGATCGCCGTGCCCCTCAACGTCGTTTTCGGCGCGGCCGCGGCCTGGGCCGTGGCCAAATTCGAGTTCCCGGGCAAAAGCGCGCTGATCGCCCTCATCGACCTGCCCTTGACCATCTCGCCGGTCATCTCGGGCCTCATGCTCGTGCTGGTCTTCGGCCTGGAGGGCTGGCTGGGGGACTGGCTGCGGGCGCGGGGGCTGGCCGTCATCTTCGCCCCGCCCGGCATCGTCCTGGCCACCTTGTTCGTGACCTTGCCCTTCGCGGCGCGGGAGCTCATTCCGCTGATGGCCGAACGGGGCAAGGACGACGAGGAGGCCGCCGTCCTGCTCGGGGCCGACGGCTGGCAGACCTTCTGGCGCGTGACCCTGCCCGAGATCAAATGGGGCGTGCTCTACGGCGCCGTGCTCTGCGCCTCCCGGGCTATCGGGGAGTTTGGCGCGGTATCCGTGGTCTCCGGCCACGTCCGGGGCCGGACCAACACCCTGACCTTGCACGTGGAGGCGCTTTACAATGAATACCACATGAGCGCGGCCTTCGCCGTGGCCTCGCTCTTGACCCTGCTGGCCCTGGCCACCATGGCGCTGCAGGCTTGGCTGGACCGGCGCGCGGCGACAGCGGGAGGCCCGCCATGAGCATAGATGTCCGGCACGTTTCCAAGACCTTCAACGGCTTCGCGGCCCTGCGCGACGTCAGCCTGCGCGTGGCCGCGGGCGAGCTGGTGGCCCTGCTCGGTCCGTCCGGCTGCGGCAAGACGACCCTGCTGCGCGTGATCGCGGGCTTGGAGGCGCCCGACCCCGGGGGCTCGGTCGGCTTCGGCGGGGCGCTCGCCGAGGCGCGGCGCATCGGCTTCGTGTTCCAGCACTACGCGCTCTTCCGCCACATGACCGTATTCGAAAACGTCGCCTTCGGCCTGCGCGTGCGCCGAGGGCCGCGGCGCCTGGACGAGGCGCAGATCCGGGAGAAGGTCTCGGCGCTGCTGCGCCTGGTCCAGTTGGAGATGCTGGCCCGACACCATCCCCACCAGCTCTCCGGAGGCCAGCGCCAGCGCGTGGCCCTGGCCCGCGCCCTGGCCGTGGAGCCCAAGGCCCTGCTCTTGGACGAGCCCTTCGGCGCGCTCGACGCCCGGGTGCGCCAGGAACTGCGCCGCTGGCTGCGCCGCCTGCACGAGGAGCTGCGCATCACCAGCATCTTCGTGACCCACGACCAGGAGGAGGCCCTGGAGTTGGCCGAGCGCATCGTGGTGCTCAACCAGGGCCGGGTGGAGCAGGAGGGCAGCCCGGCCGAGGTATTCCACCGCCCCGCTTCCGAGTTCGTGATGAATTTCGTCGGCAGCGTCAACCTGTTCCACGGCCGCCTGGTCCAGGGCCGCCCCGTCTTCGAGACGGCCCCGGGCGCGCCGGCCACGCGCTTCTGCAGCCGCCCCCACGAGCTGGAGATAGAGACCCGCCGCGACGGCGGCTCCTCGCTGCCGGCCCGCGTCGTGCGCGTTTTCGACGCGGGCGCCCACGTCAAGATGGAGTTGCGCGGCCGCGAGGGGCAGGCCTGGCACGTCGAGCTGAACCCCGAGCGTTACCGGGAGCTCGGCCTGCGCAGCGGCCAGGAGGTCTGGGTGCGCCCGCGGCGATTCCGGGTCTTTCCCGCCGGAGACGGCTCGTTCCCGAGGGAGCCCATATGAACAAGTTGATCCTGTCGCTCATGGTCTGGGGGCTGGCCGCCGCGGCGCCGGCCCAGGAGCCGCCCGCCTCCAGCGTCGAGGAGCTGGCGCGCGCCCTCGGCGGCAAGGGCCTGCTCGACGAGCGGCAACAGGCGCGGATACTGGAGCTGGCGGCCAAGGAGCGCCAAGCTGCGCCGTCGCCGGCGCTATC